>JAGVKI010000142.1 GCA_020050695.1 Alphaproteobacteria bacterium
CAGAATGTGCTCGATCGTGAAATGGGAATCAACAAGGTGAAAATCGGCCAGCGCACGTATGATATGTCGGGCTTCACCCTTAAGTACGAGCCCACCCACCCTGCGGCTGACGAACAGGGCTATGTAAAATACCCGAACGTGAATCCGATTATTGAATCAATGGACATGCGCGAAGCGCGCCGTGCGTATGAGGCCAACCTCAATGTCATCGAAATTGCGAAATCAATGCTGACCCAAACCATCAATTTGTTGCGCAGCTAAGGAAAAGACTGGTAAAGGATAAGTTATGGCCGTCAATTCACTCTCAGTATTAAATGCCTACCGTAACCAGCTTAAGATGCAGCAAGGCATCGAGCAGCAGGCTACCGGCAATAATCCTGAGTCGATGCAGGCATCCTTTTCAAATCTGGTGAAAAATGCAGCAGAGCAAGCGGTCGATTCCCAGTATCAAAGTGAAGGATTGCAAATGCAGTCACTTACTGGCAAGGTGGAGTTGTCCAACCTGGTTACGGCAGTTGCCAACGCAGACATAGCGCTGCAAACCGTGGTAGCAGTCAGGGATCGGGTGATCAATGCGTATCAGGACATCATTAAAATGACCATTTAAGTCCACCTAATTAGGCATAGTGCATGGAATCAGCTGAAATTATCGACGTATGCCGCCAAGCAATTTACGTCCTGATCCTGGTCTCTGCTCCTAGCATGATTGTCGCCCTTGTCGTTGGTCTTTCTATTGCGTTACTGCAAGCGCTCACGCAGATTCAAGAAGCCACCCTCACCTTCGTTCCGAAAATGCTGGCCATGCTGCTGACACTGGTTGTTGCGCTGCCTTTCATGTTCCAGACACTCATGGATTTTTCTAATAAACTGCAGGACAAAATCGTTCATATAGAATGAGTTTGTTACGCAAAGCGCATAGTGTATAGTCGCCTTATGCTGTCGCAATTCCTTGTATCAGAGATGTTTGCATTCATACTGGTGTTTTGCCGCACCGGTTCAGCTATTATGCTGCTTCCAGGCTTTGGCGAACAATATGTGCCGCCGCGTATTCGCCTGATGCTTGCCCTCACCTTCAGTATCCTGCTTGTACCCGTAATACAGGCGATCCCGCCCATGCCGACTACAGGTATAGGGCTGATACGCCTTGTAATCGCCGAAGCAATGGTTGGCTTGTTCCTTGGCGCGCTTGGCCGCATATTGATTGCCGCCGTACATGTAGGCGGCATTGTTATCGCTTACCAGTCGAGCCTGTCATCGGCCATTACCAACGGCATCAACCAGTATCAGGGCCAGGACACTTCGGTGGGTAACATGCTTGGCGTGACCGCAGTGGTTCTGATTTTTGCAACCAACCTGCATCACCTCATGCTGCGTGGCCTGGCAGACAGCTACACCTTATTCCTGCCCGGTGAATTCCCGCCTGTGCATGATTTTGCAAACCTGGCCACTAATACCGTCAGCCGTGTTTTTGCCATGGGTATACAAATCGCAGCGCCCAATATTGTGATTGGCATGATGCTATATGTCGGCGCTGGTATTCTCTCGCGCCTTATGCCGAATATGCAGATATTCTTCATTCTGATGCCGCCGCAACTGCTGCTCAGCTTTTTTATTATTATGATCACCATCAGTTCAATCATGCTGTGGTATCTTGATTTCTTCGAGCAATCGCTCGCCAGTTTCCTGACCCCTCGTTGATGAAAGGCTATCAGCATGGCAGACGATCAGGATCCGGACAGCAAAACAGAACAACCTACCCAACGAAGGCTCGAAGAAGCCTTAAAAAAGGGTAATATTCCTTATTCAAAGGAAATCTCTAACTTCTTTGTCCTGGCACTCCTGGCGCTTTTAATCGGTGGTTTTGCGCCGGGCATCTTGCGCAATACCAAGATATTGCTGATGCCATTCCTTGAGCAGGCCAATGCATTGCCAACCGATAAGAATGGCCTGGGGGAACTGCTTCAGCGCGTGTTATTTGCGGCAATGGCGTTGGTTGTAGCCCCTATGCTTGGCGCCATGATAGCTGCCATCGCATCCGGGCTTATGCAAAACGGATTTGTGCTAAGCGGCGAGCCGATCCAGCCTAAGCTTGAGCGCATTTCACCCTTGAGCGGCCTCAAACGTATGTTCTCGTTACGATCGGTCATGGAACTGGTGAAGGGCATCATCAAAATCACCATTGTGGGCTATGTGGCTTTCATGGCCGTCTACCCGGAACTGAAACATATCCATCAGCTGCCGAACAGTAACACCGAAGCATTGCTGATATATATGTCCAACCTGGCTGTGCGCATGACTATCGGCGTGGCCATTGCCATGTTTTTCATTGCCCTGCTCGATCTGCTGTATCAGCGCTTCCAGTACACCAAATCCCTGCGCATGACCCAGCAGGAAATCAAAGACGAATACAAGCAGTCCGAAGGTGACCCCATGATTAAGCAGCGTTTGCGTCGCCTGCGCGCCGAGCGCGCCCGCAACCGCATGATGTCTGCCGTGCCCACCGCGGACGTGGTTATCACCAACCCGACCCACTTTGCCGTAGCCCTGTCGTATGACACAGCCACCATGAAGGCCCCCACCGTGGTTGCAAAGGGTCAGGACTTAATCGCCCTCAAGATTCGTGAGGTTGCCGAGGAAAATAACGTACCTATTGTTGAAAATCCGCCACTTGCCCGTGCTTTATTTGCTTCTTCGGAATTGGATGAGGAGATTCCCATTACCCACTACGAGGCCGTGGCCAAGGTTATCTCTTACGTTTACCAGCTTAAGGGCAAAAAGTTTAATTAACGAAAAAACCTGTTGTTATTTTGCAAGAATTTCCTAAAGTCATACCAAATAACAACCTCATAAATTAAAATACAGGGATTATGGGTATACGATACACAGACGTGTCAGAAAGCAGTAATGAAAGAGAGTTCGTAACCCGCGAACGCTATCCTACTGTTACACAGCTGGCACTGCTTTTTGTGGTAACCCTGATTACCTCGATCGCCCTTTCCTTTACCATGGGCGATCCTACCCTGCTTGCCACCATCCTGACTCTGCTTTTCTGTGGCTTTGGCTGGTATATCATTCTGCAGATCCAGCGCACGCGTGACCTGGTGCTTGCCACCGAATTCCAGAATGCACTATTTACCTCGGCGCTTGGCAGTAACAATAAATTCTGCGCGATTATTAAAAACACCGGTGCCATTACGTATATGGACCGTGCATTCCACGATCTGTTCGATGACTTTGTAAAATTGCCTTACCGCCATATTGATGCATTCCTTAAATATGCAGAAGTACAACAGGAAGAGTGCGACAAAATATACGCCGCCGTTGAGCATAACGTAAATGACAGCGTGGTGTTCACTATCCGCACCTCGGATAACAAATCCCATAAAATCGTGCTGCACATTGAGCCAATCACCCGTCCAAGCGGCTATATATTGCTGCGCGCCCGCGATTTCGTAGAACAACGCTCCGCAGTAGTAAATGATACCCAAGGCGCTGTCAGCCCCTCCAAATTGCCAGGTTCCGTGCTGCAACTTTTTTCAGGCATTGTGGAAAACGACAAAAGCGCCTTTATTGCCGACCCTAACGGTATGCTGATCTACGCATCCCCTACACTAGAGAACCAGTTGGGATATAGTGAACAGGAAATGCTCAGCCGCAACTTCTCAATTCAGGACTTTGTATATGTTGGCGGTAGCAAGCCCGATACATTGACGCTTGAAGATTACGAAGGAGAGATTATCCTTCAGAAGAAAGACGGTAGCCTGATCAAATGCACCATCTCGCAAAACCTGGTGAAAGACCGCCAGGGTCGACTGCTAGGCTGCACCGCAATTATGAACGACTCCAACTCCCCAAGTGGAGTCAAAAAAAAAATTCCTGGTAGCCAATTCTTCTGATATCGCAGGAAATATGTCTCTGACCGACTTTATCGGTCAGTCGCCTATCGCGATCATACGCCTTAATGCTGATGGCTATATTGCCGAACTAAACCATTCATTCGATCACCTCACCCATAAAACCATTCACCCTAACCAGCTGTTCCTGACGCTGGTAGCTGCCGCGCGCCGCGAAGAAATCCGCGCCATGCTGGAAAAAGCCTTTGCAGGCCAGTTGCCTGAAGGCGCACAAACCATTGAACTGACGCTACCCAACAACACAGAAATCATCGTGTCGGTGTTCTTCAGCCAGGCTGTGAATGCAGAAACC
>JAGVKI010000115.1 GCA_020050695.1 Alphaproteobacteria bacterium
GGAATTTGGCCCGAGCCCGGCTTCAAGCCCGGCCAGATAGACAAATATTTTGAAAGCGGAGCCTGGCTGGCGCAGTGCCTGCGTTGCACGGTTATACTGGCTTTCAGCATAGGATCGGCCACCAATCATTACGCGGATAGCGCCGTCTGGTGACATGGCAACCAGCGCCGCCTGCTTGACGTTGAACGTGTCGCCTTCCTTGTCCATGATGTCGCTGATGGCTTTTTCACCAATCACCTGCAGGTCAGGGCGCAAGGTGGTGGTCACCACAATATCCTGTTCCACATTACCGATATATTCGGGCAGCTGGTCCATGACCCAGTCGGCAAAATAAAGCGTGCTTTGCGAACTCTTCTTGCGTGTGTTCATGGTTTTGGTGAGGTCTTCCTTTGCCTTGGTTGCCTGCGCTTCGGTCAGGTAGCCAGCTTCCCTCATATTGACCAGCACCTGTTCGGCGCGCTGGCGGGCAAGCGTTGGGCTATTGGTAGGCGAAAAGCGTGAAGGGGCCTTAAGCAGACCCGCTATGATCGCCGATTCACTTAAGGTCATCTGGCTTGCGGGTTTTCCGAAATAGCGTTTGGATGCTGCGTCCACGCCGTAGCTGCCCGCGCCCAGATATACACGGTTTAAGTAGATGCCCATGATCTCTTCTTTGGTAAAGCGCTGCTCCAGTTTAAGCGCCAACAGCATTTCCTTCACCTTGCGCGCCAGTGAACGCTCCGGTGTCAGAAACACGTTCTTGGCAACCTGCTGGGTAATGGTGCTGCCGCCTTGCACCACGCGGCGTGCCATTAAATTGGCATAGGTCGCGCGTACCAGGCCAAACGGGTCGATACCAAAATGCATGTAAAAATTACGGTCTTCCGTGGCGATTACCGCATCCGTCAGTGATTTGGGAAGCAGCCGGTACGGCACGTAGTCGCCATAAATATCGCCAAAGCTGCCGATGATTTCGCCGTCCTGCGATTTCACCAGAATGCTTGGTGTCTTGGTGAATTTATTGAGTTCGTCAATATTGGGCAGGCCCCAGGAAAACCATGCGATGACAATAAGTACGCCAAGGCCGCCATAGATCATCGCGCGTGTGATAATACGCTCCAGCCAGTGGGTACGCTTGGGCTTGCGGTAGCTGGGATAGGCGGGCATTTTGCTGCGGCGTACTTGCTTTTTACGTTTGCCGCCTTTTGGGGTATTGGCTGAGGTGGTAATGCGGTATTGGGAGAGTGTCGTGCCGCTGGTGCTTTCCTGCTTGGATGATTCCAGCACAGGAGGCCGCCGCGTTGGTTTGCGGCGTTTGCGGCGGAGAAATTTAGACAATAACGACATCAGTCCCGGTCTTTACGTTTATTGGCTTTACGTTTATTGGTCTTTGCTTTTATTCAACAGGTAATGCAACTTGCGAATGGCCAGTTCTGCCAGCTGTTTACGAGGTGCGCTGACAGGGCCGATAACCACTGCTTCTTTCAAGCTAACCGGATCAACCGCAGTTACCTTGACGGACTTGCCAACCGACACAAATTCCACGATATAGCCTTCATTTTCTTCGGCCATTTTAGGACTATGCCCCTGTTATATCCGGTTGGGTCGTATCAGGTAATCTCTCAATACGCAACCGTGTGATCTGCATACTGTCTTTCTCCAGCACGGTAAAGCCAAAGCCGTGAATAACAAAATACTCACCAACGGCAGGAATAGTCTGGGCTTCGTGGATCAGCAGCCCGGCAAGCGTTGAGGCTTCGTCGTCAGGCAGGTTTAAGTCCATCTGGCGGTTAAAATCGCGTAGGGTAACACTGCCCTGCACGATATAGGCATGCTCGCCGGCTTTCTGGATGTCGTTATCGGCCTCGTCATGCTCGTCGTCAATATCGCCGACAATTTCTTCAATAATATCTTCAAGCGTAACAATGCCTTCCCAGCTGCCATATTCATCGACAATGAAAGCAAAATGCTGCCTTTGGCTACGAAATGCCAGCAACTGGTCACGCAGGCTGGTGGTCTCGGGTATGAACCAGGGCGTTTTACACAAGGCTACAATGGCTTCGGTGGTAAGGTCGGGATGTTCGCCAAGCGCCTTTACCAGGTCTTTGACATGAAGCAGGCCGATAATATTGTCCGGCTCATCGCGCCACAGGGGAATGCGGCTGTGCAGTGTGCTGATCGCCTGATGGATAAGGTCTTTGGGCGGCAGGTTTGCGTCTAGTGTTTCCACCTGTTTGCGGTGGGTGGAAATTTCGCGCACCTCAATATCATTGAGGTCAAGGATGCTGCCGAGCATATCACGGTCCTGCTTGATCATCTTGCCTTCGCGGTGATGCAGTTCAATGGTGCCGCGAATCACATCGGTGGCTGAGATCAGCGTGTTGCTTTTGCTGATATCCACACCAACGATTTTCAGCAGGTGGCGGATAAAAAACTGTATGCACAGGGTAATGGGTTTAAGCAGCGAGACGATTACATTAAGCGCAGGCGCCAGCGCCAGCGATACGCGCTCAGAATTCTGGATAGCGTAGGTTTTAGGCAGTATCTCTGAAAACACCACGATCAGGAAGGTCATGACAACGGTTACAATCACCAGGCCGTTTTCATCACCAAATAATTTAAGTGATAATGCTGTTGCAATGGCCGATGCCGCAATATTGACCGCGTTATTGCCAAGCAAAATGGCGCCGATCATGGATTCTTTTTCGCGGCGTAGCTTGGTGACCGTCTGGGCCGCCTTATTGCCGTTCATGACCAGCTGGTAGATACGTGCGCGGGAGATGGCGGTGAGTGCCGTTTCGGCAGCAGAAAAGAACGCTGAGATAAGTAGGAACAGCGTAATCGTCAGGGCGTAATAGAGGAATTCTGCATCCATTTGGATATGCACTATATTATGCGCTGCATGCTTGTGCAAGTATATCGCGGATAAGGCCAGAGTCCACGTCCTGCGTGGTGAAGGCCTGGCCAATGCCGCGTGCCAGGATAAAGGTCAGCTTGCCGTCCTTGGCCTTCTTGTCGCGTGTGAAATGATCCATCAACGCATTGATATTCCACTCATCCTGGATCTGCTTAGGCGAATGCGGCAGGCCGCATGCCTGGTAATGGGCCAGGGTACGCTCCAGGTCTGCCTTCGGGCAAATTCCCATGGCAACGGATGTCTGCATGGCCATAATCATGCCGATGGCAACCGCTTCGCCGTGCAATAATTTATCGCCATAACCGGTTTCAGCTTCCAGCGCATGGCCAAAAGTATGGCCGAAATTGAGCAGCGCGCGCAGGCCGTGTTCTTTCTCGTCAGCGGCGACAATTTCCGCCTTGGCGCTGCAACTGTTCAGTATAGCTTCGCTACGAAGCGCCGGATTGCCATCGATCAGCGAACGGCCATTGGCTTCGAGCCAGGTAAAAAATGCTTCGTCGCGGATCAGGCCGTATTTAAGCATTTCGGCGTAACCTGCCAGCAATTCACGCTTGGGCAATGTGCTGAGCGTGGAAATATCGGCCAGTACCATAAGCGGCTGGTGGAAGCTGCCGATCAGGTTTTTGCCCCATTTGGAATTGATGCCGGTTTTTCCGCCTACCGAACTATCCACCTGCGAGAGCAGGGTGGTGGGAATCTGTATGAAATCAACGCCGCGCAGCAGGATGCTTGCCGCAAAGCCGGTGATGTCGCCTACCACGCCGCCGCCCAGGGCGATAAGCGTGGTGCCGCGTTCGGGCTTATATTCCAGCAGTGTTTCCATAAGTTCGCCAAATGCCTCAAGGCTTTTGGTCGGCTCGCCTGCCTTTACAATGGCGCAGCGGTAACGGATGTTCGCATCTTCCAGCGAGTTGGTAAGGCGGTGCAGGTAAAAGCGCGCTACCGTTTCGTCGGTGACGATAATGGCCTGCTTGTTTTTAAGCAGCGGCGCAATCAGTGTACCTGCGGTGGCCAGCAGGCGGTCGCCCACTTTGATGTCATAGCTGCGCTCGCCCAGTTCGACGCGTAGATTATCCGGCATTACTTTGCCTTTCCTGCAGTGCGGACAGGATGGATTCGACAATCACATCATGCAGGCCTGCGTCGCTGTCGATCACCAGGTCGGCCTGCTCATATACCGGATAGCGTTCTTCCATCAGTTTTTGCAGGATAATGCCTTTGTCGCCGCTTTTAAGCAGCGGGCGGGTGTCGCGGCGCGAGACGCGGTCAAGTAGCACATTCAGGCTTGCTTTCAGCCAGATGGAAATACCCTTGTCCTTGATGGCTTCACGGATCATCGGGTTGATAAAGGCGCCGCCGCCGGTAGCAATCACGCAGGGCTCGTTGCTGACCAGGCGGATCAGTACACGCTGTTCCAGATCGCGGAAAATGGCTTCGCCGTACGTTTCGAAAATATCGGCGATGCTGCAACCCGCGGCTTCTACGATTTCGTTATCGGAGTCAATAAAGGGAAGATTGAGGGTCGTGGCCAGCCTTCTACCCACCGTGGATTTTCCTGCACCCATCAGTCCGACCAATATGATTGGCCGCTGCAATTTCAGGTTTGCATGGGAGGGGGCAGGGGAAGCTGTCATAGGCGTCTGGCCATCAATTTTGCCATGAATTTTACTTGTATTCTCTTGTTGCGCGGTTACCATAACGGGGCATTTACACATCATAAGTAAAGGAAATCCGGAATAATGCAACATAAGCGACGCAAGTCAGGTGGCAAATGGGTGCTGGTGGCACTGGCAATCCTGGTAATCGGGGGGCTTATCGTCCTTATGACGGCTGATGTACCCGCCCAGCGCACACTTACGGAACAGGCCCTGGATGCCAAAACGTTCCTCGAATCCAAACCTGCCGAGTAACCCCGCCTCCGGCGACAGCCGCCTGATTGGCCAGTTCATGGAAATGATGGCCGCGCAGCGCGGAGCCTCAGCCAATACCCTGGCGGCCTACCAGCGCGATCTGCGTGATTTTTCAGGATTTCTGGCCATAGGCGGGCATAATCTGACCCAGGTGGACAGGGCGGCTATCGAAAAATTTTTAGCTGGCCTCAGCGCGGCAGGCATGAGCCCGCAAACCGCTGCGCGTAAACTCTCGGCCCTGCGCCAGCTTTTTCACTTTCTCTATAGCGAGCAACTGCGCGCCGATAACCCCACCACGACCTTAGAAACGCCGAGGCGCGGTAAACGCCTGCCCGGTACGCTTGATATTAAAGAAGTAGGAAACCTGCTCGAGACGGCGCGTAGCAATGATTCGCCCGAAGGGCTGCGCCTGCTTGCCATGCTGGAACTGGTCTATGGTGCTGGCCTGCGTGTGTCGGAACTGGTGACGCTTACCTTGGCCGCCATACAGGTAAAAGAAGGCAGCACCCAGGTGGAAGCCGATTTTCTGATGGTGCGTGGCAAGGGCAATAAAGAGCGCCTTGTCCCGCTGCACGGCAAAGCGCGCCAGGCGCTGTCGCGTTATTTGCAGATACGCCGCGTATTTATCAAAAGCGACAAGGAGGATGCCAAGTGGCTTTTCCCCTACCACCGCGCGCAAGGCTATGTAACGCGCCAGCAGTTCGGGGTTATGCTAAAAGAACTGGCGCTGGCCACAGGGCTTGATCCGGAAAAACTCTCGCCGCATACGCTGCGCCATTCCTTTGCCAGCCATTTGCTCGAAGGCGGTGCAGACCTGCGCGTAATACAGGAATTACTTGGGCACTCCGATATTTCCACCACACAGATTTATACCCATGTGGCAGGTGAGAGGCTCAAAAAACTCGTGCAGGAAAGCCATCCGCTGGCTAAAAGCAAGCGCCGTAAGGAGGATGCTTAGCCTGCTTTCTTCCACCGGAAAAAATAACCCAGCAGGGTAGGCAGGCATGCCCAGGCGATTTCGCTGATGGCTACAAATACCACCACTTCCGGGCCGAAATGCAGCAGGGCTAAGCTGACGCTGAGAGCCACGTTGTTGAAGGCCGAGCAGGTGGTGTAGGTGATGCGTTCTGCCACCGGGCGCTTTCTTGAAAACCACCAGCCGACCGGTATAAAGACTGCAAAACATATCATGGCAATGCTGTAGCACACGGCCAGTTCCGGCAGGTTTGAGAGTATGACATCGCGTTGCTTGGCAATGACCAGCGCGATGACAAATGCCACCAGCAATATTGCGTACAGCTTGCCGTTATCATAGATATGGTCAGCGCTGCGCTTGTGATAACGGGTGACGCCGTAGATCAGCATCGGCACGAATATTGACCAGACCATGGTGATAAAAAGCTGCGTAGGGGCAGGAACGACCTGCCCGTCATCGGCCAGTCCAAAATGGGTAAGCCAGGTAAATTGCAGCGGCACCATGAACGGTGTAATCAGCTGGCTGAGGATGCTTATGGCAAAAGCTGCTGGCACCGCGCCGTTATAAAGCGCAACCAGTGCGGGGGTAGAAACAGCAGCAGGCACGGTGGCCAGCAACAAGATGCCCGTGGCATAGGAGGGAATAAGGCTGTATGCGATTGCCCATAACAGCACCGGTATCAGGCCGTAGCGCAGCAGGCAGAACAGGCCTACATCCTGCCAGCGTATGGTGGAAAACCCGCCGTCGCGCAGCTTGTAGCAGGCAACGAACATGAGCAGCGCCATGGTAACCACGGCGGCTTCATTGGGAAGCTGCGAAAGGCCGGGCAATAACATACCCGCCGCACCAGACAGCAACAGCACCAGAGTAAAATTATTTTCTACCAGCGAGCGGAAACGGCTCATGTGATTCTCTTGTTTGGCCGTGCTTATTTAGCAAGTGAGCGCGCCGTGGTGCAGTCGAGTTTTCCGCCCATTTGTTGTTGCAGGGCCAGGTACAGTGCCTCGGTCATAGCCACTTTCTGTTCCCATTTTTCGCCCATACCGCGCTTTAGCGATGCAGGCAAATCGAACTTCCACTGGTCTTCCTCGCGGCTAAATACCAGGCGCATATAACGCAGTTGCCCGTTTACGTCGGTCTTGGCGCGTATGGTGGTCTGCTCTTTGCCTTTTTCTTCCGATACAAAGGTCACATCGTCCGGCAGGCAATCGGCCAGGCCGTACTTGTTGAAGCGGTCATACATGGCAACCGAATCCGCCGTGACATAATGGCGGCAATCGTCAATGGCTTTGGCTTTCGCGCAGTCATTGATGCTGTCGAATACATCCCGGGCACCTGCTGCAGCATGTGCATTACCTGCAAAGGCGCAGCAAAAAAGAAAGGCGGGGATTACTCCCCGCCCCAATAACCCAATAAAGGGGCAGCCCATAGGGGAGGGGTTACGAACAACCATTGGTCGAACCGCAGGTGTCGCATTTCATGCAGGTGCCGTTACGCACCATGGTGAAGTTACCGCAATCGCCGCATGCATCGCCTTCATAGCCTTTTGCTTTTGCTTCGCGGATACGTTCGCTCAGAACCATCTGTTCCTGCACATGGCCTGTCTGAAGCGTCACGTCGGTCTCGCTGTGCAGATAGGCAGTGGTCTCGATCGTAGTGTCCAGTGCCAGCGCGCCCTGGGTTACTGCTGCATTCTGCGTGGTGTTGGCGTTCGCCTTGTTGTTGGAAACCACATAGAGCTTGCCGCGTACAAAGCCTGTGCTGGTTGCTTTAGCAAAAAGCTGCGGCAGTTCCGGCTGGTCGGTCGGGCGGGTGGTGTCGCCAGCGCCTCGGCCAATGGTATCGGAGCGCACATCGCCCATTTCCACATGCGCCAGGTCATTACGGCCCAGGTAGGAAATCGCCAGTTCACGGAAGATATAATCGAGGATCGAGGTCGACATCTTGATCGCTTCGTTGCCTTCGACCATGCCCGACGGTTCGAAGCGGGTGAAGGTGAATGCGTCGACGAATTCTTCCAGCGGCACACCGTATTGCAGGCCAATGGAAACCGCGATGGCAAAGTTGTTCATCAGCGAGCGGAACGCGGCGCCTTCTTTATGCATATCGACGAAGATTTCACCCACCTGGCCATCTTCATATTCGCCGGTACGCAGGTATACTTTATGGCCGCCAACGGTTGCCTTCTGGGTATAGCCCTTGCGGCGTTCCGGCAGCTTTTTACGCTCCTGCGCGAGGAAACGTTCAACAATACGCTCTGCAATTACTTGCGGCTGGCGCTGCTCCTGCAGTTTGGTTTCTTTATCCTGTTCGTCCATATCATCCTCCAGTTCGGCAGCAATGGCTGAGTTAAGCGGTTGTGACAGTTTAGAACCGTCACGGTAAAGTGCGTTGGCTTTCAAAGCGAGTTTCCATGACAGCATGTAGGCGTCCTTGCATGCATCAACGGTCGCAAGATGCGGCATATTGATGGTCTTGGAAATCGCGCCGGAAATAAATGGCTGTGCTGCCGCCATCATATGAATATGGCTTTCGGCAGACAGGAAACGCTTGCCTTTTTTGCCGCACGGATTGGCGCAGTCAAATACAGCCAGGTGGTTTTCTTTCAGGTGCGGAGCGCCTTCGACCGTCATGGCGCCACAGCAATATTCATTGGCGGCTTCAATATCTGCTTTGGAAAAGCCAAGGCTTGCC
>JAGVKI010000033.1 GCA_020050695.1 Alphaproteobacteria bacterium
CACCGGTCTTTACCCGTGACACCCGCACCAATTTTTACACGCGCTCTGGCGGTAATCTGCTTGCTGGCCTTACCGATCTATGGGTGCAAAAAGACCCGCTAGGCGACGGTGAACTGCGTCAGGCGCATATTGTTGAATATGACCTGATCAACATGGAAGCCGTGCTCATGGCATCAGAAAAGATGCTGCACGCGATTGATGATAAGAATGTTGGCCAAAAGCGCAGGAAAACCACTTCCAAGCGTGTGACCGATGGTTACATACGCGTGGTAAATGGCCTGGTCTATGAATCCTTTGCCGAAGAACTGGAAAAGGCAGGCATGGAGGATGTTGAAAAACGCATTCATCCGGTACGTCTTTCCAACGGCGATGAGTTCAGGATGGTGGTCATCGGCCTTGATGACGAGCAGGTGGCGCATGCCAATAAGGTAGCGCAGGAAAAAGTGCAGCGTTTCGTAAGCCTTCTGGGTTTGGATGCGCTTCCTCATCTGAAATATTTAAAAGATGTGCAGACCTGGAACCAGCTGGGAAGCATTGAAAATATTGATAAAGATCCTGATCTATTCAAAGCGTTCAAATATGGCGGCGCGGGGATCAAAATCGGGGCCGTTGAAGTAGGGTGTGACCAGAAAACGGCAGACATTGAACATGAACTGGATATGCAGCTGCGCGCCAGCCGTGAAGCCCGCGCTGCCATTCGTGGTAAGCAGCTGCAAGATGCAGTGGATGCGCAGAAAGATGAATCGCTTCCGCGCCCTCATTCCCCGATTTTCAATTATGGTCATAAGCTGGCGAAGAATGGTTTTGGAACGGTGTTGTTTGCCGACCATCAATCTTTTGTGCACGCCATGAAAGTGCTCAAAGAAGATGATTACCGTGGCTACTATCTGGAACCTAAAGTAGAGACGCTGGATTTTCCGTACAACATAAATCCTGAACGCGAACACGCCTATCCCTACAATAATCCTGATGAGTATGTTGATGAATTTATCGCTATCACCAGCAGCTATGTAACGCTTACCAATAGCGTAAAGACGCGCTTGAAACATGCGCTAAAGGATGAGTTGGCCAAGCCTGTGGTTGCTAATGGTCGCCACCAGCCGCATGAAGTGCTGGCGTCTACCATTATGGCGACCACGGAAATGGTGCTCGAAGAATCCAATAGCCCGATGGAAATGCAGGAAGTGTTAAAAGCGCGTACTCAGTTTGCAGAAAAACGCCTGCTGCTGCGCGAATCTCTGGAGAATTTTTCCAATAACTGGAATCCCTATGAATCCTTTGACCTGACGCGCAAGCGTATCCTGGATAAGGAAGCCGATAAGTTGAACCTGACGCCTGAACAGCGCGCTGTGCTTTTTTATGCGCCGCTGGAACTGGCCAATGCCCGCCATGAAGATGGCTATTGCATGAGTGGCCGTGTTAAGTCGGCACTGCAGGTATTCCAGGGCAATGATAAAGAGATCAGGCAATTCAGCTATATTGGCCTTACCAGCTTTGCCGGTGTAAATGAGGTCAGCACTGCGCTTGGCCGCAGCGTAAACGAGAATATACGCCACATCGCTGCCGATGAATTTAAGAAACGTTTTGGTAAAAAATCGCTCGATTTTGCCTTCGCGGTGGAATCAGGCCGCCTGAATGTGCTTACCCACGGCATTGCAAAAAATGACCTGATTGACGCGCTGTCGGAAATCGAAATCCGTGTGGAAAAAGAGATCAACCAGCTACCCCTGGAAGTGCTGCTGCGCCGCTACCATATTTTTACGCAGCCGCCGACCACCAAGGTCATGGTATCCAAGGATGACTATGACGAGGACATGATGCGCATCATGGACGAAGTGCACGCTGCGCAGGATCAATACGGTCAGGATACGCCGCTGGTATTCGACTATGGAACAGAAGGCGCTGTAAGCGCGCGTCCACTCAATGATGAAGAAATTGATGCCAAGCGTGATGCAATTGCAGCGGGTAAGCATCTGTTCCTTATGCAGCGCAGCCGCCATACGTCGCTGCATGTGCCTGAGCAGGTGGAGGGGTATCTCAAGGCTGCCGGGTATGTGAATGATCAAAACAATCTGGATCTAAGCAAGCCGCTGGCGATTCTTCCCAACCCCAAGCACACCCATGAGCATGGTGTGCGTGTAGTGACTGCATATGTGGAACTGCTGGGCAATGCGGTACGTCTTGCCGAGCAGCGCAAGGATGAACTATTGCGTCTGGTGGAAGTAAAGAAGCGCTTCCTCTATGAGCCGGGCAAGGGCTATGAAGTGCCGATTCCTGTGGAATCCATGCCAAACCTTACCGCGCCTGCGGAAAATAAAATGGATATGCCAGAGTCCAATGGCAGCGCTAACGGCTACCATGCCGCGCCACCCGGTACCTTTGCCGCTAACCCAAGGAACAAGCCTGCTACTAAAGTGCCTGGCCAGAGAATAAAAGCCACCATCAGGCCATTTGTGCCGACCGATCAGGAAGGCTGGCTCCGTCAGCTCGATCAGCGCGAATTTGAAATGCTCCAGCAGCGCAAAGTGCCTGAAACATTATTGCAGATGATCACCGATAATTACGTGCATGTCGAGCGTAGCCGTAATCACAATTATATCATCCATGTACTGCGCCAGGAAAAGGGCTATGACCGTGAAGACCCAAGCGTGCCGCGTCGCCGCGCCGCTTTTATCAAGCATGCGCTGGAAGAACATTTCGGGCAGGACGCTGTGGTAACGGGGCTTCCCAACCATGCCTCAGGCACGCGCAGCATCAATATGCGCGTACGCCCTGCTGATGAAGATGCCAAGGTGCTCAAGCCCAAACAGCAGGAACTGGTGAATTTCTTTGATTCGCTGGCGGCGATTAAGGGACGCCAGGGCGCACACGCAACGACTGACCTGGACTTTACCCAGCAGCTGGAAGAGCAGGTGCAGCGTTACCGCTACCAATTGCGCGCTATCAATATGCTCCGGCATTATCCAAATCTGACCATTGAGCTGCCCCGTAACCAGGGTGGCAATTTCGTTATCAAACTGCCACAGGAGCCTGGCGAGCGTAAAACCGTATGGAAGCAGCGCTGCGATACATTGCTTAAGGAACTCCAGAAACTGTTCAGCGAAAGAGCGGTGGAACTGGAAGAAACCGGCAAAGAAGTGCCAAAATCGGTGCGCACGGGCGG
>JAGVKI010000220.1 GCA_020050695.1 Alphaproteobacteria bacterium
ATTCATAGTGGTGATGATGCTGAGTCTGCGCTGTCTGCTGCCGATATGTCCATGTATGTGGATAAACGCCGCCAGAAAAATGTGTCCGGGCAAGAATAAGTCGCAATTGCTGCTGCTATAGTAGGGCAACCATTTAAATTTATTGAAACTTCTTTATTTCAGTGCGGCGCTATCTAGCTGTTGTGCTGTCCCTATGCTTTTGCTAAAGTACGCCCTCCTTTTATGCTAACTACCATAAATATAATCGCAGGGACGCAAGCATGGGTATGTTTAAAAGTACGATAGCAGCAGGCGCTGTAATGGTGACCGCTTTAGGCTGCATCATTTCCGATAGTAAGCCTGTTTATGCATCTGATGAAATTGTGACCATCGGCACCGCTGGTGTAACCGGTGTGTACTATCCAGCGGGTGGTGCTATATGCCGCCTGGTTAATCGCGGACGCAAGGAACACGGTATTCGCTGCACGGTGGAATCCACCGGAGGTTCAATCAATAATTTAGAAGCTATCCGCAAGCATGATCTGGAACTGGGCGTGGTTCAGTCCGACCTGCTTTATAATGCCTATAACGGCAGTGAAGTATTTGCAGATGTAGGCGCGGATAAAGAACTGCGCGTTCTGTTCTCGCTGCATTCCGAACCATTTACCGTTGTCGCCCGCAAGCAGTCGAAGATCGATACGCTCGATGACCTGCGTGGCAAGAAAGTATATATCGGCGCGCCGGGCTCTGGCATGCGTGCGACCATGGAAGAGCTGATGATTCGCAAAGGCTGGAATAAGAAAAGCTTTACCAGCGTAGACCTGAAAGCAGCTGACCAGACGCAGGCCCTCTGCTCCGGTAAAATCGACGCTATGGTCTATGCAGGCGGCCATCCTAACGGTGCAATCCAGCAGTTGACCTCTTCATGCGAAACCAACCTGGTTAGCGTAACAGGCGAGGCTATCGACAAGCTGGTGGCAGAGCATCCGTTCTATACGCAAACCATTATTCCAGGTGGCATGTATGTGGGTAACCCGCTTGACGTGAAAACCTTTGGCGTGAAAGCGGTGCTGGTCGCCAACGAAGATCTCGATGAAGACGAAGCCTATCAGATCGTAAAAGCCGTGTTCGACAACCTGGACAACTTCAAGACGCTGCATCCTGTATTCGCAACGCTGGATGCCAAGCACATGGTTCAGGATACAGAAGTCGTTCCCTTCCATCCCGGCGCACTCAAATACTTCAAGGAAAAAGGCCTACTGAACTAGTCTCGGCCTCATCATTCCCGGTGTCATCCATGTGTAACGTTTCACACATCATCTATTCATTATTTCCGTAACAGAGAGATCAATGGCAATTACAGTAGCAACGACGTCAACGTCCACTTCGCTTTTAGATAAATTATGGTTCCGTGTATTGCTTGGCCTGGTGCTGGGTATTGCATTTGGTTTTGCCATTGCGCCGATGACGGTCGACAGCCCGCTGGGCATGGATGGTAAAACCTTCCTGACCACTTATATTAAGCCGATTGGCACGCTGTTTATCAATCTGATCAAGATGATTATCGTACCGCTGATTTTCTTCTCACTGGTCAACGGTATCATCAGCATGACCGATGCGGACGCTTTCAAGCGCATTGGCCTGAAGGCTGTATGCGCCTTCCTTATGACCGGTGCATTCGCTGTATGTATCGGCCTTGCGTTTGGCAATATCTTCCAGCCGGGCGTAGGCGTGGATATGAGTTCACTTGCTGAAATGTCTGGCGGTATGCCTGCTGCCGATCATATCCGTAAGGAAACCAGTATTATTGATATTCTGGTGGGAATCGTTCCGCCTAACGTGATACGCGCCATGGCAGAAGACAATATTCTGCAGGTAGTGGTGTTCGCTATTTTCGTCGGTGTGATGCTCAACCGCCTTGGCCATAAAGTGCAGAACCTTACGGACTTCTGCAAATCCTGTGCTGTCCTGGTATTCCGCATGATCGAAACGGTGATTCGTTTCTCGCCTTATGGTGTATTCGCGCTTACCGCATGGATGGTGGGCACGCAGGGTATTCCTATTCTTAAAGCGCTGCTGGTGCTTGTATGCACGGTAGTGGGCGCGCTCTTTACCCAGTACCTGCTGTTCGGCCTGATGATCATTATTTTCGCACGCATGTCGCCGATGCCGTTCTACAAGAAAATGCTCGAGCCGCAGCTGCTCGCTTTTTCGACCAGCAGCAGCAAGGCTACCTTGTCTACCGCTATGCGCGTAGTTAATGAACGCATTGGCGTTTCCTCCAGCAGCACGGCGTTCGTATTGCCGCTGGGTGCGTCGATCAATATGGATGGTACTGCTATTTATCTTGGCATCTGCGCCTTGTTCTTCTCACAGGCATTCAACATTCCGCTCGATAGCCACCACTACTTCATCCTGGTGCTGACGGCGACGCTCGGCTCCATCGGCGCTGCGGGCATTCCAAGCGGTTCCTTGTTCATGATGGGCATGGTGTTTACTTCGGTAGGCCTGCCGCTGGAAGGTATTGCGCTGATCGCTGGCGTAGACCGTATCCTGGATATGATGCGCACCACGGTGAATATCACCGGTGATTCGCTGATTACCATGCTGGTGGATAAAACCGAAGGTACGTTCGACGAGAAGAAATACCACGATATGAGCCTGTAAGCAGGCCTCATTACTTCATATAGTCATTCCACTTTACTTTTATACATGGCTGCAAATGCACCGTTTCTGCGCTTCCGCTACGCATGTACTTTTATGTACATTTGCGTTGCGGTTCTCGAATCACCGCATTTTCGCTTCATGTCTAAAAGTAAATTGAAACGACTATAAGAAAATCAGAGACGTTCGTTGCCGCGGTTATTGCGATTGGTGGTCTGACGCTGTTGTTCGCGGTCAGCTGCGCTATCGCCGCGCGCAGGCGTCGTGCCACTGCTGCCTGCTGGCGGCGTATTGCGCGCTTCGTTATTCATGTTCAGTAGCGTATTGCCTTCCTGCTTGAGCGCCTGCTGCAATGCTGCAAGTGCCTGCGGATTCATACCTTCAGGAATATTCACCGGGCCGGCAGGCCTGTTCGGATTGCTGCGCGCGCTGTTGCCGCTGCCTGACATGCTGTTGCTGCCAGTTTGGCGGTTGCCGCTATTGCTTGCTGGTTGCTGCGTATTGGAAGCGGGGGCATTCGGATTGCTGGCAGGGCGATTGGCGCGCTCCTGTTCGCGCGCGGCAATGCGTGCGGCGCGTGCATCTTCCCTTGCCCGCGA
>JAGVKI010000228.1 GCA_020050695.1 Alphaproteobacteria bacterium
ACGTCTCATGTTACATCGAGTTCAGGTTCAAAAATGAGCCTGTACTATAACGATTTTTTGTAATTACGCAAACATCGATAGCAATTAAATTGCTTAAAAGATGGCCTGATTAGGGACAGAAGGGATTAAGGCGCGATTGCCGCAGGGGTTTCCTGTGCATTCTGACGCTGTACATTCAGCTTTTCAGTATGAGCCGACGGGGTTGGCTTATGTGCCTGCGTATGGGCCGCAGGCATTGGCTGCACGCTCTTCGTGTGCGAATGCTCAGCATGTTCTTTGCCAGCATGATCCTTCGCATGTTTCTCAACATGGCTGTGTGCTGGTGCATGAGAAGCATGTTTTTCAACATGTGATTCCTTGTGCGGCTCGGCAGCAACTTCTGCAGGTGCCGCCTCTTTGTGAGAATGGCGGTTGCTGGTTGGGCGAATAATCTCTTCCACCTGCACATCATGGCCAATTTTAGCATTAGGCGACTTGTTCTTGAACTCTTTGGCTTCTTCCGTGCTTACCCAGCCGTCACGGTTGGTATCAAGCTGCTGAGTATGCGCTTCGCCTTTGCTGACAAACGCAAACGTCACGGCGGAAACAACCGTCAGGATCGCATCTTCCAGCAGAAGCTTGGAATAGTGCATTGGCTTATCAATGATCGTTTTAAAGCCAGGAACTTTCTGCAAAACATTGGACAGGGGCTTTACCAGCTTCGTTTCTATAAAGCCGTAACCTTTATTGCCAAAATCGCCCGCTTCTTCGAGTGCATGAAGCTGCTCTTCGCTAACGCCTGCAGCGGGCTTGCCTTTACTTGCGCCAAGCATGGCACCAGTAGCCATTGAAGCCAGAATGGCAGTGCCGCGGGCCTTAAACATTTCACCCCAGGACTTATGCACCTTCTCAAATTTGATGGCGCCGTCTTCCTGAAAGGCAAAATGGTATTTGCCTTCAAGGCGTTTGATTTCCTCTTCACCGATACCACAATCTTCTTTGCAGTTTTTGGAGTGAGCGATTTTTTCGATCACTTCATAATCAGCGAGATTACGCTCGGTGTCTTCTGTACTAAAGCCAAGCGTTTTTTGCGTCTTGTCGAGCATTTTGCTCAGCTTGTACTGGTATTCCTGGCGGTTTTCTTCCGCATGCTTCATGAATGGCAGTAGCGACGTACCGCCCATTGTAAGGAGCGCGGCGCTTACCGCATAGTTTGCCGCCTTGTATGCCGGGCTGCCCTGCGTGGTTTTAAGCAGGTTAGCCAATCCCTTTTTGTAGCTATCGTTGAGGATATGCTTTTCCGCAAAGAAGGCGAATGTGGCTGCAATGAAGGTGTTGAGCGCGTAGTTAACCGTGACGTGCTCATTGAAATTGAAAATCGGGCGTTTGTACTTATCGCCCCAGCTGCTGCTTTCCATTTCAGGGATTTTATAATTCGGTGCTTTTTTCTTGTTCTCGTCGGCCTTAGGTTGTGACTCAGCAGCAGAGGCGGTAAGCGCCTCTTTTTCCACTGCTTTATCTGTCACTACCGTTGTGTTCACAATACTGGCTTTCTTACTGTAACGAATGCGAGAAACCTGTTTTTCTGCTTATAACATACCATAAACGGGTATGTATTATTGTGAAGTTTCGATGAAGAAACTACATTCGAAACGTGTAAATTAAAAAGCCTATCAATTACCGGAACTTATCTTGCTTAAGAAACGCTCGCAACTCAGCTGAAATGTACTAAACGCGATTTTATTTTATGCATATATTTCAGCAAATTGGCAATATCAAGCAATCCGTATAAAAGGCCAGCATAGCTATAAAATGAGAGTGGATCGAAATACTTCAGCCTGATTTTGATGGCGTTTATCGCCTGCCTTTTACGCTTGGCGGTGGACAGAGAATCCAGCCCGCCGGATTCGTAGGTAAGCAATATATCCCGCAGGTTTGCGACCTTGAATTTCTGCATCACACGCATGGCAAACTCATAATCTCCTGCGGCTATATAGGCCGGATTATACATACCACATTCACCAATAACGCTGCTGCGAAACATAAAGGTGGGATGGTGCAGGCAGCAATCGATATGCATGAAACGGCGTATAGTGGCATCATCGTAGGGCCGCAGTGACGTATGAAGCGGTTTGCCTTCAGGCGAGACCATAAGAAAGCGCGTGCCTACAAGCCCTATATCAGGATTATCTTTCATAAAGGCCAGCTGCTGGGCAAAGCGGTTACCACGGCTCATGTCATCAGAATCCAGGCGTGCTATAAGTTCGTAGCCTTTACTCATTATATATTCGAGACCGATATTAGATGCCGCCATGGCACCACGATTTATATCCTGCCTTATAATATGAATAGAATAGTCGGGAAATCTATCAGCATGCAGCGCAGTAGCACTGCCATCGTCTACAATAACAATGTCCAGCAGCTGCTTTTCACTGCGCACCGACTCCAGCATGCGCTCAAGCTTCTCCTGCCTGTTATAGGCAGTAACCAGTAATGCGATGGGGGCAAGCGTGGCGTGTGCAGACATAGGTGTGACTATATATAATGATCCGAACACACCACAACAAAAAAGGGCGACCCGTGAGGCCGCCCTTTTTTTAGTGTTGGCTTGATAGCCGACTAAGAGGTTTGGATTTTTAGAAATCCATACCGCCCATGCCGCCCATACCACCCATGCCGCCCATACCACCGGCGCCACCAGCAGAGTTCTTATTGTCGTCCGGAAGATCGGCAATAAGCGCTTCAGTGGTGATCAGGAGGCTGGCGACCGAAGCCGCGCCCTGCAGAGCAGCGCGAACAACTTTAGTTGGGTCAATGATACCGGCTTTGATCATGTCGCAGTAGTC
>JAGVKI010000273.1 GCA_020050695.1 Alphaproteobacteria bacterium
ACTCCTGCCTGCCCGGCAGAGGCAAGGAAATCACGGATATGCGCATGACTAAACAGCAGGCTATCGAGAAGCACGACGTCCGCCACATTCTCCTTATCTTTACAATCCTCAAGATAGAGAGCGGTGTATTTTTTCCACGCATCTTCCAACTCGGGCGGACCATGGTATGGTATAAGTCCGGTTGCGGTTGTCATTATGTCTATAACCCGTTTTTTGATTTCGGCACGAAATTCAGTGCGCCAAGCTATTCCAGCTTCTATTCTAAAGGAAGTATTAATTCTCATGCCGAAAACTCAGCGCCAGCATACAAAATAGTGAGGCTATTTTTGTATTTTATTTCAATGTATTAAAATGCTATTGGCCGCCCTACCTGCCGGGGGTATGTGCTGTTAATAATAATTAACGTATGGCCGCTTAAAGAGGAGGGGTTTTTGACCGGAAGCGGTCGGAAAACATAAAGGCAGGCCATAAGACCCACAATTTAAAGGCATATATGCTCCATGCCAGAACGCGCGGTAAGCCATGGCGGACGGTAATATGGGCAAATTCAGAAGCGGTCGAATGACGGTGATGCTGGGCCATTCCGCCTTGCTGCATATGCACCAGTACCTGCCCGATATAATGGGTCCTGTAGTGCTTAAACAGGCGCAGTATCATGTCAATGTCCGCAGAAAACTTCCATTCTGTGTTGTATTTTCCAACCTGCTCATACTGCGCGTTGGAAATAATCATGGCCGGATGCAGCATGGATGTTGATATCCAGAAGAACCATTTTTTATTTTTAAAGGGCCAGCGGGCTTCGTAACGCAGGGGAAGCGTTTTGTATCCCCCTTCTTTCCAGGTGCGCACAATGCTGCAGTAATTCAGCCTGTTTTTATCAAGCAGGGGTATAATATCGCTGAGGGTGTGAGGTGAGGGGTAGTAATCATCGGCATTGAGCAGATGGATCCACTCGCCGCTAGCCTGGGCTATCCCTTTATTAACCGCATCGCTGTAGCCCGTATCGGGTTCTGAAATCAGGCGCAGCCTGCCTTCATATTCCCTGATAATGGAAAGTGTCGCATCGGTAGATGCGCCATCGATAATAATATATTCAATATTTGGGTATGATTGACTGAGCACACTTTCGATGGTGCGGCGGATGGTTTGCTGAGCATTCAAGCAAATCGTAATAACGGATAATGTAGGCGTGTTATGATCAACCATGCATTGTATAAAGCGAAGAAATATCTATTTCAGGCTTATAGTACAAATAACACAGAGTACAGCTATAAGTAGGTGTAACTGTTAAGAATCTGCTACGGCCCTAAGTTCCTTCTTTGATATACAGGTCAAAGAGCATCAGCCAGCGGTGGGTATCGCTTTTGACCACCTTTTCCACCCCGTGGAATGAATTATGCGTCTTCAGGAAGGCAAACACGCAGTTGGGCAGAAATGGCATGGTCTGCATCTTTTCAAAATGCTCGAACGAATGGTGCGGACCGCCTATGCAGGTGAAGTTCGGATCCTTTGGCAGATAGATGGATGTACCCAGATCGGACTGCGATTCATCCTTGGGCAGGTAGAATAATACCGAGACTACTTTGCGCGGCGAATCGGTATGCGGTCCGATGGAATAGTTGGTGGTATCCTGTATCAGCAGCGTTTCATGATACAGGTTCACATTATTTGTATTGCTGAAGCGCGCCTGCAGGAACGGCGAAAATTTATTGAGTATGGTGTTAGCCAGACGTTCGCCGCATACCGACTGTGACAGGTTGCGCCAGAAATCCTGTTTTTCTTGCGGCAGGTGGGCGATGCTTTTGTCATCCATTCCCATCACAAAGCGTTCTTTGTATCCCCGCACAGGCCTTACTTTTTCAATAGGGAACATCTGCTCGGGATTGGGTAGGTTGGCTTGCAGTTCCTGATAATAATCCTTAGGGAATACATCCTGCAGGTAAAAATGCGGATAGGGGTACATTCGCAGCGGCGCATTTGCGATATTGTAGCTTACTTCCAATGCTGGATTTGATGTCATCGGGCACCCTGTTATATATCAATACTTTACCATAATAATGTTTACTGATAGCATGCGCGGGCATTTATGGAAAGCGGGATATGGATACCAAAGAAGCTATCAAGCAGTACGAAAATATCAACCCAATGGTGACGATGAATGTAGACGGCACCCAGGTGCATTACGCGGTGCCTACTGTGCACACGCTGTGGCGCGTGGAATCATTGCATCAGAAGGAACCTGACACCATTGCCTGGATCGGCGGGTTTGCTGCAAGCGATGTGCTGGTGGACATTGGTGCCAATGTAGGCATGTATACCATCTGGGCCGCCAAGACGCGCGGTGTAAAGGTCTATGCGTTCGAGCCTGAGTCACAAAATTACGCGCTGCTTAACCGCAATATTTTCCTGAACCAGCTGGGCGGCCAGGCGCATGCTTACTGCGTGGCGCTTTCAGACAGCACGGGCTATAGCGACCTGCATTTAAGCAATTTCGTGGTGGGCGGTTCCTGCCACACATTCGATGAGAAGCTGAACTTCCAGTTAAAGCCTTTCCAGCCGCATTTCAGCCAGGCCTGCTTTTCGACGACGCTTGACAGCATGATAGAACAAAAGGTCATTCCAGTGCCGCAGCATATTAAAATCGATGTTGATGGCATTGAACATAAAGTGATCGAAGGCTGTAAAAAAACACTGCAACGTGCTGAACTTCAATCGGTGCTGGTTGAACTTAATACCCACCTGCCAGAGCATAATGACATTATTGCCTATATGCGCGGTATCGGCTTTGGGCTATCACAGGAACAGCTGCAGATTGCCATACGCACCAGCGGTACGTTCGAGGGGGTGGGCAATCACATTTTCCGCCGTGACCTGGCCTGAAGCAGGGCTGGGTAAATCTATGAAGCTGTACTCACTATATACCGCTTCACATGAGACCATGTGCAAAGACTGGTTCCTTCCTTCTATCCGTGACGATTACGATACGCGTATATTGGCGCTTTCTCAAAAAACGGGCGGTGATTACCAAAGCAAGGCATGGTCGGATGCGGTAGTAGCGAAATCGGATCATATTCTAAATGCGATAGAGGAAAACT
>JAGVKI010000106.1 GCA_020050695.1 Alphaproteobacteria bacterium
AATACCTTGGGTGTTCGCAGCCGTGCACGCAGCTGGCTTACGCGCCGTAAAGGCTAGTAAGCTTATTGGGCAGGAGCAGGCTGCGGTGCAGCAGCGCCTTCAGGGGCAGGAATTCCTGGGCTGGTGCTTGGCAGCATTCCTGCCTGATTACGTGAATGATATTCCATCTGCTGCTGAGGCGTGAGTTGCTGCCACTGCCTGCGTGTGCGCTCTGCAGCGGCTATCTTCTCTTTTTCCCATTGCTCGTTGGTCATGGTTGCCAGTTTGGCAAGGCGGTTACGGTTATATTCCTTGGCCTGATTAAGCGTTGGCGGTGCGTTTTTATGGCGCTTGCGTTCTTCTGCCCATTCGCTTGGGTGCATTTTTTCCAGATAACCAAGACGCTCTTTGGTTTTTTCAATGGCTTCGGCTAAGGACATGCCGCCAGCGATTTGCTGGCCGGGCGTAGGCGTGCCCGAAGCATCTGCTGCAGGCGCCGTGCCTGTTGCTTCGCCAATCGGAGGCAGCACTACCGGAGGCGCGCTCATAGCGCCTGGTTCAACATCCTCAGGCACTTGCCCGGCATTCGGGCTTGGCGGGATTTCATTGTTCGCCTCTTGCGTATTTGCGGGTGCGCTTGCAGCCTCTGCAGCTGTATTCTGCCCCTCTTTCTTGGCGGCTTCTTCCAGCATGGGAGCGGCTTTCGGCTTACCCGTTTTCGGTGACATAGGCGCGGATTGTGATAAGATGGCAAACGCCACGATGGGCAATGCGAGTCCGGCGATAATAAGCAGGGTGCGCAGGTTCATAATAGTAACCCCTTTTATTTACATAAAAAATGACTGATATATGGGTGCTCTATAGCACATTTCCTAATAGTGCAGAAGCACTTTCTGTGGCTCGCACGCTGGTGCAGGAGCGTCTGGTGGCCTGCGTAAATATCGTGGGGAATGTCACTTCTGTGTATCGTTGGCAGGAGGAAATACAGCAGGAAAGCGAAGTGGTATTGATCGCCAAAACATCTGCCAGCCAGGTGGACCCAGCTATTGCGTATATCAAGCACATACATAGTTACGAACTGCCTTGTATTACGGCCTGGCCTTTGGAAAAAGGGCAGGGGGATTTTCTCCAATGGGTAGGTCAGGAAACGCGACGTTAAGCTAAGAAATTAGCGTCTTGGTATATCCGGCGCTTCATTGCCTTTCATATTCTCCAGGAATTTTTCCAGCCCCACGGGAATCTCATCCCCTGGCTCTGCCACGACTTCCCATGCTTCCTTGAAATGTTTATAAGCGCTGACGCGTATCTGGCGGGTGCGTTCCTTGGTAACCATCTCACTCCTGGCTCCTTTGGAAACCGGCGTCATCTCGTGCAGCATTAAGGGTTTTCCATCAAGGATACTATCAAACACGGCGGTCAGCATATACTTCTCACGGGGAGGCAGCATTGCCACGGCCTTGCGTATTTTGCTGAGCAGGTCACTGACTTCTTCCGGGTCGGTATGGTCATTTTGCTGGCCGCGTTTATAATCGCGGTACGCCAGCTGGTCGAGTTTATTGTCAGAGGGCGAATCTTCATCGGGGCCGCCATCGTTGAGTATGCCTGACTTTTCCACCGTGCCTTTCTGATCCTGGTAGATATTGTGAATATTCCAGCGCACCGGTTTTTCAAGATAGGTGGTGAGCCTCGCAATGGCAGGGTTCCATTTCAGAAACACTTCCAGCGCGCCGCCCATAAGGGCTGATCCGTCCTCAGTGATTTTGCTTCCCAGCCAGAGTTCCTGTAGTAGCTGCTCCTGGTTTTCCTTATCTTTAAATTGCGGCATCTCAAACAGGCGGGTTGCAAGGCGCGCGATGTTCCCGTTATTGGTCGCCATTACCGCCGTTAATATTGCCCGGCCTTCCTCATCGGCCATAAGCTTCATTTTCTGTTCGCGCGCGGTCGGGCCATCGGGAGTGATACCATGCATTCCTTCGCCTATTCCAAGATGCGCCCTGCGCTCGCATAGCTTTCTGAACAGGGATTTATTGATCGTATCAAACACAATGCCGCGCCAGTGCTTACGGCCTTCTTTGCTGTCATCCATGCCTTCTGGTGCGTGGGCAGTAGTGATAGCGTTGGCGGTTACACGAAACGCATTTTCCAGCATGACTTCATTGATATTGCTGGCGGGCAGTTCATCGGCAAGGAAAGCTCTTACTGTCGCCAGGGCGCTTTTGGTGTCAGGGTTGCTGATGGTGGCATCAAAAATATCCAGCACAGCCAGGCTTTCCTTCTTGCCATGCAGTAGCAGATCCCATTGATGTGAGTGGTGTAATGCGCCGCCTACAATGCCCGCAATCAATTGCTTGCGGTATTGCTCCATATGCTCAGGCACGGCCTGCTCATTATCAATAAGGGCAGGGTCATAAAGCGTTTTCAGCCAGTAATATTCCGATGGATTCAGATTAATTCGCTCGGCGGCGACGGCCAGTATGTCGTCCAGCGCGCTATCCCTCATCAGCAATTGCGGCGATGCAGCAATGTCGGCAGTCAGTCCGAATTCTTCCTGCAAAACGGCTGGCGGTAGCACTGCCTTATCCAGTATTTCACTAAGCAGTTCGCTTCGGTTTTTGCGCCCTGCCGATGCAAGCTGCATGCTTCGTTTCACATTGGGTAGATAGATGTCCTTGAGCCGCTGGGTTGACAGCGAGTCGGCCGATTCGGCGCAAAGCATGGCCAGTTTCTTCAGCTGCTCGCCGTTAATGGCAAGGGCGTCTGTTTTTCCATTGCAGTAATCGGCCAGCTGGGTGACGGGAATTTGAAGCGCATCTGCCAGCGCGTCCATCGGCATGGCGGTCTGCTCACAGATCAGGCGCATGGTTTCCTGCTCTGTTACTTTCAGCGTTTCGGCATCTTTCAGGATGTCATTGAGCGGCGTGATTTTCTTTCGGGTTGCCAGCAGTACAAACTCGCGGCGCTGGGCATAGCCGTAGCCAATGTAACTAGCCAGGCTGTAGGCTTTGCTAAGTTCAATGGGCGAATTGCGCGTGTTTCTTTCAAATGCCTCAACGACGGCTTTGCTTACACCGGTACGGTCCTGCACGTCTTTGCGTGTGGCATGGCGGCGGTTCCTGGTTTCTTCGCATACCTGGCCAATATCTACTTTTCCCTGCTTGGCAAGTTGCAGCATTTCTTCCGCTGAGCGCGTCTGGGTAAGGATATTGACTGCTTCGGTGACTTCATCTGCCTCGCCCCCGGTGATTCCGATCAATTTCAGGGCTTCGGTTTCGCTGCATTCGCGTTCGCCCATTTTCAGGTTGGAAAGCGCCTTTCCCGACATGCCGCAGATTTGCGCAATTTCCTCATGGGTCAGGTCTGATTTTTCGCATAGTAGCTGTGCCATGCGTCCGCGCGCACTTACATGATCTACGGCTTCCAATGCCAGTTCATAAAGGGATTTACGCAGCGGTTTACCCGTCAGGCTTTCCACTACGCTTTCGAGCAGGTCGGTCTTTTGTTCCGGCGTTGGGTGCTGGCTTCCCCAATCGATATGGGTCAGCAGCAGCGTGGCAAATGCGCGGGCGCGTGATACCTGCGTGATTTTGGCGGGTTTTTCCTCATTGCGCCATTCCTGGAAAATGCTTTTTTGCATACCAAACATAGTAGCAAAGCGATCAAGGGTAATGCCCGATGCTTCCATGAGGTGGTTGAGAAGTGTTGCGCTGTTGCCTGCTGTTATATCGGCGCGTACTTCATCGGCGGTAATCGCCTTTCCATGCACCATTTTCCATAGCATGAGTTCCTGCGGGCGGCTAAGAAAAGTGCCGCTGGCGATCTTGCGCATATTGACCACCTGGGGAATGGCCTGACCGGTTTCCCATGCGTGGAACGTATTGACGGATATAGGCGGGTCGGTATCGCCCTGTTTGGCATTATTCTGATTAATGAAATCAAGATATTTAGAACCCGTGTCCCATTCTTTCAGCATGCCGGAAATAAATTCGCTGAAATTTTGCCCCTTGCTGAAGGCGTCTTCAAGCATGATCTGGAAATGGGCTGCGGCTTCTTTCGGGCTATCGGGGCGTTTGCTTATATCATGTCCGGCAAGCCTGCTGATGATGCTGCGGCGCATGGAGGAAAGCTGCCATGCGGGCGGCTCTGCTCCGGCATCGGTTCTCAGGCAAGTGGTAAGCAGCGTAGCGAATGTGCCTGCCGATTCCACATCCTGCACCTGATAATTGCTGACATGCGGGTCGGTCCAGCTATAAATGGTTTTCTTGGAGACGCCCACGAGTTCGGCAAGCCGTTCATCGGTAAAGCCGGACGCACGCATCAAAAGCGCATTGGTAGCGCCGCTATTACCTTTGTCTAACGACTGCGTAAGCTGCGCAACCGTTAAACGGTGTCCTTGCACCAGTTTCCACAGGCGGTGTTCATCCGTAG
>JAGVKI010000032.1 GCA_020050695.1 Alphaproteobacteria bacterium
AAATAAGAGCGGATAAACCTTTGCCAAGGCCGCGCTGGGTGATGGTTGCCATAAGGAGATCTCCTTTATTTCAGGTTTAAGCAGCGGTGAGTTCTTTTTGGGTCTGGCGCTCGCGTTTGAGCAATTCGCTGGCCAGCTGGATATAGGCTTTCGACCCGGCGCAGCGCATATCATAAATAAGCGCTGGTTTGCCGTGTGAAGGTGCTTCCGACATACGCACGTTGCGCGGGATAACGGAGGTATAGACCTTGTCGCCGAAATAGCCGCGAACGTCCTGTTCGATCTGTTCGGTGAACTTATTACGCTTGTCATACATGGTCAGTACGATGCCCTGTATGCCCAGTTCAGGGTTCAGGTTGGTGCGTACCATTTCAATGGTGCGTACCAAATGGCTAAGGCCTTCGAGGGCGTAGAATTCGCATTGTAATGGAATCAATACGGCATTAGCAGCTGCCAGTGCATTGATGGTAAGCAGGCCAAGTGATGGCGGGCAATCGATCAGTATGTAATCGTAGCCCTGCGCATTCGTATCGAGCACCTGCTTTAAGCGATACTCGCGGCGCATGAGACTGACCATTTCAATTTCTGCGCCCGAAAGGTCGATGGTAGCGGGTACAACAAATAATCCCGGTACCACAGTTTTTTGAGTCGCTTCATCAAGCGCGATGTCGTTGAGTACAAGGTCATACGAGGTGAGCTGACGGTTTGCAGCATCGATGCCAAGGCCCGTGCTGGCATTGCCCTGCGGGTCGAAATCAATAACCAGAACCTTCTTGTTAACCGCAGCCAGAGCCGTTGCCAGGTTGACAGCCGTGGTGGTTTTTCCTACGCCGCCCTTCTGGTTGACGATAGCAAGAATACGTGGTGATGCGTTTTGTTTTGTCATGCCCCCTGCCTCTTTTGTATAGCGGTTAATTTGAGTATGGCACTTTGCGTGTCGGTGACGCTGGTGATTGTTTCATGTGAAAAATTCCAATGCAACAATGCGTCCTCTAATTCTTTAGAGTAATTTTTTCCTTTGTGGAAGAGACAAATTGTTTCATGTGAAACATAATGTGATGCGAGTGACAAAAGTGACGCAAGTGGACTGCATGCACGTGAAACAATGATGTCGGCAGAATCGGTCACGGCATCTTCCATACGTGCGTGGTGAATGGTCACGGACGTGTTGGTAATCCTCGCGACTTCACGTAAGAAAAGAATTTTTTTGGTATCGCTTTCGATGAGATGCACATTGCTTGCGCCAGCAATCGCAATCACCATTCCGGGAAACCCACCACCGGTTCCCATGTCGATAATTTTTTTTGCGGGATCGATCATTGGAAAAATTTGGATGGCATCTAAGAAATGTCTGTTCCACGTGGAACTAATGGTGTCGGGGCTGATCAGATTTACTTTGGATTGCCATTTTAAAAGCAGGTCATGATACAGCGATAAGCGTTCGAACGTTTCACGTGAAACAGTGACGTGAGCATTGAGCAGGTCGAAGGCGTCCTGATTGAACGTGCTATCAGGCACAGGCTTTATCGGTGCTGTTATTTATGTGTTTGCGGACATGTGCCATAAGGGCAATAACGGCGGCGGGAGTCATTCCCTGAATACGGCTGGCAGCCCCGATGGTCGAGGGTTTCACGTGTTTCAGCTTGGCCTTCACTTCATTGGAAAGTGACGGCAGATTGTCATAGTCCAGCTGGTCGGGGATAAGCATTGCCTCTTCTTTTTTGAAGCTATCAATATCGAGTGACTGGCGTTCCAGATAACCATAATACATGGCATCAATATCGATCTGTTCAATGACGTCAGAGGGAATATCTTTCAGTTCCGGCCATATATTGGTGATGTCGTTAAAGGAGATGCTGTTATGGGTCAGCAGGTCAAAAGCAGTGCGACGAACACCATCCTGGTTGATGTGGATGCCATGGGTCTTTAGTTGGTTTGGGGTAATGGTAAGCATATTCATGGTGGCGCGTGAGGCATCCAGCTGCTCTTTTTTGCTGGTAAAATGTTCCTGGCGTTTGCTGCCAATGCATCCTGCCTTCATCCCTTTTTCCGTAAGGCGCAGGTCGGCATTATCGGCTCGAAGACTCAGGCGGTATTCCGAACGCGAGGTGAACATACGGTATGGTTCGTTGGTGCCATGGGTGATCAGATCGTCGATCATTACACCAATATAGGCGTCGCTGCGGTCGACGATGAATGGCTCTGATCCAGCCGCCGCCAGCGCGGCGTTGATACCGGCGATAAGCCCCTGCCCGCCTGCTTCTTCATAGCCGGTGGTGCCGTTGATCTGGCCCGCAAAATAAAGGCCCCTGACCTTCTTGGTTTCAAGCGTTGGTTTTAACTCGCGCGGATCAACATAGTCATATTCGATGGCATAGCCTGGGCGAATTACCACGGCGTGCTCAAGGCCTTTGATGGTTTTAAGAAGCGCAAGCTGGACTTCTTCAGGAAGCGATGTGGAGATACCGTTTGGATAAACCGTGTCGTCATCGAGGCCTTCTGGCTCTAAGAAAATCTGATGCTGGGAGCGCTGGGCAAAGCGCACCACCTTATCTTCAATGGACGGGCAATAGCGTGGCCCGGTGCTTTCGATCTGGCCCGAATACATAGGCGCACGGTGAAGGTTCGCACGGATAATCTCGTGGGTCCGCTCGGAGGTATGGGTGATGTAGCAGGCGATTTGCGGTACGGTTACTTTATCCGTGAGATAGGAAAAAGGACGCGGCGGGTTATCGCCATGCTGTGGCTCCAGGCTTGCCCAGTCGATGGTTTTGCCATTGATGCGTGGCGGTGTGCCGGTCTTGAGGCGGCCAACCATAAAATTGTGGTTTTTCAGGGTATTTGACAGGCCAATCGAAGGGGCTTCCCCTACCCGTCCGGCGCGGATCTTGGTCTCGCCGATATGCATCAGGCCGTTGAGGAAGGTGCCGGTGGTCAGGATCACTTTACCCGATAAAATCTCGCGCCCGGATGCAGTGATAATACCTTTGATTTCTTTGGTCTCATCGATCAGTAAATCTTCAACCGAGTCTTCAATGATGGAAAGGTTTTCATATTCGCTGAGGATGGCCTGAACCGCGTTTCGGTAGAGTTTGCGGTCGGCCTGCGCGCGCGGCCCATGGACTGCCGGGCCTTTGCTGGCGTTGAGCATACGGTAATGAATGCCAGCGCGGTCAATGGCACGTCCCATCACGCCGTCAAGCGCGTCGATTTCTTTGACCAGCGTGCCTTTAGCAATGCCACCAATAGCAGGGTTGCAGGACATCTCACCAATGGTTGATGCTTTCTGGGTAACCAGCGCGGTACGCGCGCCAGTGCGCGCAGCTGCTGCGGCTGCTTCGGTACCGGCATGGCCGCCACCAATTACTATGACATCATAATCGAACATGATACACCCTCTTCTGTTTCACGTGAAACAGGCCAAACACATCCCAAACTCATTGTCGTTATTTGCCTATGCAAAATCGTTTGAAGATGACGTCTAATACATCATCTACCTGAATTTTACCAGTAATTTTACC
>JAGVKI010000096.1 GCA_020050695.1 Alphaproteobacteria bacterium
GTCAGCACCGGAGCATTGCAAAATATCAATATTGAGCAGATCACCGGTAGTATTGTTGCCACCACCTCCCTTGACCTTGGGATCAACCTGGATGCACAAGAGGCTGTGTTTGAGGGCGCAGGCACGACTGCCGAGATGGATCCGCTGGACGTACTCAACTCCACCAATAATGCATCGGATATTATTGTTCCCAACAACGTCAACCATATCCGCCGCGGCGACCAGTTCAGCATCACCAGCGCGCTTGGCCTGAGTTACACTTACAGCTATGGCGGCTACAGCATTGGCCGCAACGTGGCAGACTCGTCGCCAGCAGGTAACGGCGATAACGGCCAGGGCGTTCTCACTTCCCCGGTAAGTTTGGCAGCAAACCCATTCCAGAGCGTTGGCAGCGGCAGCAGTGATGTGATTGTCACCGTACCTTCCACTGCTGGCCTTTCCACGGGCGACGTTGTAAGTTTTGCAGGCTCTGCTGCTGTAGGCGGTATCAGCGCAGCGCAACTGACCGGCAATTTTGTGATCACCGTCCTTAGCGCCACGCAGCTGCGTATCACCACCCAGGGCAATGACCCTGCTGTTGGCGGCACCGCTGGCGGCGGCGCTGTCGTAAGCCTTGGCACCCGCCCTTATACAGGTGCTATTTTTGATGCCACGAATGCCACCACCCGCTTTTTCGCTAATACCGGCACAAGCGGTATCAGGCCAGAATCGCTTAGCTTTTCCATTACCACCCCAACGGGCGGCACACGCAGTTTTGTGTACACCAGCGCAGGCGCCAATCCGATAGACGGCCAGTTCAACACCCTGGAGAATCTGGCCACCGCTATTGATAGCGCGCAGGGACTGACGGCACGCCTGGTCAATGGCCGCCTGTATGTTGGCGCAGAAAACAGCAATGAATCGGTTGTATTTGCCAATACGCAGGTAGCTGGCAACGCAGGCCCGCCAACCCTGGCGGGTGTAGACTGGATTGGCGAACTGGGGCTGTCTAACGTAGGCACCGCTACCAACCGCTTTTCAAACCTGCAAACCCTTGCCGACAACATTAATGCCTCCACCGGCCTTAAGGCCGTGGTTGGCAGCCCGCTGGACAATTCGAGCATTGATATTACGGTCAATGACCCGGTGGATACGATCAGCTTTACCGACCGCCCTATCCCGGCGCCCGTTACCTTGGCCGCCAATGCCTACACTACCACTATCGGTTCAAATATTATTGATATTGCAGCCACCATCCCCGGCCTGCAGGTAGGCGATACCATTACCTTATCCGGCCTTGCCGCTGGCAGCTATAACGGCATTCCCGATACTGCGCTCAATGGCAGCTTTACCGTACAAGCCATCGGCGCAGGCACCATTAGCATTGCCGTGCCGGTCAGCGCCGCCTCAGTAACGGCAGCAGGCAGCTTTGGCGCGGGCACCGAAATACTGACTGCACTTTCCAATAATGGCAGCTTGCTGGGCCAGCTGGGCATTGCCCCTTCGCTCAATGGCGGGCCATTTACCACCCCGGTTCCCACAGCAGGGCCGTTTGGCCCGTCCTATGATCCTACCGATGCCACTACCAACCTGGCAGGCGGCACGATCGCCGCGCAATATAGCCGCAGCATCACGGTATTCGATGACCTCGGCGAATCGCATAGCCTGGTGGTAGGGTTTATCAAAACCGGTATCAATGAATGGGCGGCTGAAATTTATGTCAACCCGGCGGCGGATGTTACCAGCGCCAATAATGACGGCCTGCTGGCCTTTGGCAACCTGACGTTTGATGGCAACGGCAATCTCGATACGATTGATGCCTCACTCACCTCTGCCCTGCCTGTTGGCTGGACAACCGGGGCAGGCGCAAGCAACATCACCATTACCTGGGGCGAACTTGGCACCCAGGAGGGCATGGCACAGCTGGCGGGTAATTCCACCACCAAATTCGCTACCCAGGATGGCGCCACCATTGGCGAACTGACGGATGTGCGTATTGATACCAACGGCGATATTGTCACCAGCTACAGCAATGGCACCAGCCTGCGTGGTTATCGCATTCCGCTGGCCATATTCAGAGGCGTTGAAGGTCTGACCGCCATTAACAATAACGTATTTATGTCTACTGCCGACTCCGGACCGGCTTTACTTGTTACCGCTGGCAGGGACGGCGGCGGCGATATTATTGCTTCGCGCCTGGAATCGTCCAACACCGACCTGGGTACGCAGCTTACAGAAATGATTATTGCCCAGCGTTCCTACCAATTCAGTTCACGGCTTGTGTCCACATCGGATGACTTGCTTCAAGACCTGACCCAGATGGGTGCACGCTAATTTCCTACCCTAAAAACGCCGCCTTTACTTCCACACCATCTTTTGCCTGAAAGAGAGTTATGGCCAGCATTTCCAATCACCCCGAAGAGCAGGATCAAAAATACATGCTGCGTGAACAAGCCCTGCGAGAAAAACTGGAAACAAACGGCTTGGTTGCTTCGCTCCGGCAGCGTGCGCTTGATCGCGGGTTTGGTAAAACCCCGCACAACCTTACCTATGCGGTATCCTATATTATCAGGGAACTGGCGCGCGATGACACCGCCTATGATGCTGCCGCCCAGGACTATTACGGGCCCGAAGAATATCTGCTGCTTGCCGATATTTATCTTACGCGCCTGGAAGAAATGGGCGGGCAGTATATGGGTAATCTTACGCTGGTTTCGTCAGGGAAGGCTTAATTGCGGGCAGAAATTTCCATAGCACCGTTTATGCCGCGCCCGGCTTCGATAAAACAGCATGTTACGCAGGCACGGTACTTGCTTATTACAAAGACAGTAGCCTCTTCCTCTTGCCTTAAGGAGTTCTTATATGCCTATCGTTCTGGGTAATCCGCAAAACGCATATAACTGCGCTCACGTATTTCTTAAACTACATGGCACCAAAGCGGAGAAGCTTGCACTCGACCGCATGGTCGAATTTGTACGCAAGAATGATATTGTTGCGGCAGGACTTTGGCTTTCCATCGCCAATGTAATTCAGGAACTTTCAGGCGTGCACGCCCACGGCCTGCTACACTGATCAGCGGTTCATCACCAGGTATAAAATACCTACCACTATCACCGGCAGCAATGCCCGGAAAATCATGAAACGCACAATCCATTTGATGATTTTGGAATGGTTGTAAAGCGCGGCCATTGATGACAGCACAACAAAAACCACAACCGATACAATAATCTCTGGGGCAAGATTCTCGAGAAATTCCATTTTTATTTCCGGCTAATTATCGCTGTAGCATAGCCAATACGCGCAAGAAGGAACAGGGCTTTTCTATGGCAGGTCAGGCACGCCCACTGCCGCTTCCCACTTCTTCCACCTTAATAGCCGTCTGGCGCGTAAGGTCCGCGCAGGAAATACTGTATTCCGCCACCCTGCGGCCCGCCACCTGCCTGTCACTCTTCTCATAGGCAATATTGCGCATGGACAGGTAACGCTCAATGGCAGCATCGAGCGTTTTGCCTGATACAGGCGATGAAGTAACCTGGTTAAATATCTGGGTGGTATCTAGTTTGATTTTTATCTGATCGCCATTATTACCCAGCGCCAATCGCTTGAATATTTCCTGCATCACCTGGTCAACCTGCGCCGGATAGTCGATAGTAAAGCTTCCCTTATCAGAGATACAGCCCAGCGCTCTGATGATTTGATGTGGATACTGGCCTTTGCAGCTTACGCTATGCGCATTGATTATATGATCAGGCAGTGAATGTTTTGCCTTTTTAGCGTAGTCTTCCGATACGCCCTGCGAACAAATCATTGGCACATGCACTGCACTAAAATCCATCGGCTTGGCCACGGGGCGATCCAGATAATAACCCGCCTCAAGCGCGCTTCCCACCGCATGGGAAAGTATTTTTTCGAAAGATGCGCGGAGTTTTTTTGATGGGCCAATTACCAGTTCACGTGCGATACTGTGCTGGACATTGTTAGCATCTATTCCTAGCAATGCCGCTGAATCGGCGATGCTGATAACACCTTCTTTATCAAATTCGACAATGGTCTTTTGTATCAGGTGAGCAAGTTTCTGCACGGAATCGGCATGGCGCAAACTTAGTGATGTATATTCCAGCGCATGCGCAGAAAGCAGCAGGCCTGATTTAAGCTTGAATCCTTCCTGGGCGAGGCTGTCTTTGACGCCGCCTAACAAATCGGCATGGAATGACGTCAGGAAAATATCGTCTGGAGTCAGGCTGCCGTTACGCAGGTAAGGCAGCATGGTTTGCACCAACACATCCGTATCGCATGGCGCTTTGATCTCAAGCTGCATAACCGGCGAATGCTTGCCTTCTTTTTTGATTTTTACCTGTAAATCGAGCAAATTCTCTAAAGTGGCCAGCTTCTTATGTTGCTGGATTTCGTCATATGTCAGGTCATCGACACGTAGCGTTTTTTGCGCATCCAGGTAGCGGTCATGCTGAATTACCGGCACACCATCGCTAGTGACGCGAACATCGGTTTCAAGGGGGTGGCCTGAGCGCCACGCCGCCTCTGTTACTGGTAATGTATTTTCTTCGGGATTAGCCATGCTGGCATCTTTAAGCCCTCTATGCGCTATAATCATCGAATTATGCGCAGAAGCATGCTGGCCGCGCGCAACCAGCCTGGAGGCGATAATATCGGCCACTTTGGGAATGATCGGCGCAATGCCCCCTGCCCCTTCCAGGTAATGGTAATGGCCGTGTTTATTGCTGCCGCCTGCCAGCAGGGGCCCGATGACATAGAGATTCTTATCGCTTTCGAAATCATCATTCACCTGCAGTCCTTTGCCGGACGCATTGACCTTTGCCAGGCCGCGAGGCTTTAAAAGCCCCTCAATGAGCGGGTTGCCGCATTCGGACAGCTTGGGGGAGCCCATGCAGTTAATGCCGCATTCGGCGCGGCATTCTTCTTCGCCTTTTTCGGTTTTATATTTAACCACCAGATGATCGGCAGAGCGGCGCACATAACTTATATCGCCCGATAGCATTTTGAGCGTGCCTTCACTGATCAGTTCCTGAGCTTCATTGTATGAATCGGTTGCCGTGATATTCAGCGCGCCGATTTCATATCTTGCGCCAAAATTGGCGGTAAACAGTTCGCGCTGCGCAGGCGGCAGGCGATTGAGCAGCTTATCGCGCACGGTGGCGGTATCTGAGCGCACTTCCAGCGAGGAATATCCCTCTTGCGCACCGGCAGCAATATCCTTCCAGGCGGCATCGAGCAGGCCTTGCGCAGTCAGCGTATCGTCATTATCCAGACGCAGGAATTTCGGCTCATACGGCGCAGGGTGATGATGGCTGATACCCGGAGGCGGCATGGTGCCTTTGCGTGATATTCCGATCAGTTCCACTTCATTGCGCAGTTCGGGATGGTTATAGACATAATGCACAATATCCATAAAGGATGCGTTTGTGCCCATCAGCAGCACGCGTTTCTTCTCACCTGGGTTATGCGCAAGAATCTGGTCTTTCACATTGTCCATGCCCAGCTGGTAAATATCATCAAAGAACGTGGGGGCATTGGCCATATGCTCTGAAGGGCGCTTAGGGCTGGCTCCCAGACCAAGCACTACTTGCTTGGCCTTGATAGCGCTCTGCTGGCCGTCCTTATCTACGACTTCGATACCATAACCGCGCACGGACTTATTGACCGCAACCGCGTTGGCGCTCACTTCGTCGATCTCTATTCCCAGCGCGCTGGCGCGCTCTTTGGTTTTTTCATATTCCTCTTTCAGGAACATGCCGCAGACACTGCGCGGCATGAAAATATCGCCATAATTTTCCTTATCGAGATTCTCCCGGTTTTCTTCAAACCAGTGCGCTACATGCGGGCCGCTTTTTTCATGCAGGAAATCTTCCCATCTTGACCGGTTGTTTTTTACCCATTCGAGAAACTCATTGCCTTTGGTAGAGACAATCATTTCCTTGGTAGGGGCGTTCAAAAGAAAAAGGGGATTGGCTGATTTGCCGTAAGCAATGCCGGTGCCAAAATCAGCATTCTTGTCGATAAGGGTAATATGCAGCGGGATGCGTTGCAAGCTGCCGGCGGCCTGCTTTGCTTCAATAGTATTGATAACCGAACGCAGGGTCATCGCACTTGAAAATCCGCTTCCAATAAATGCAAGGTCGACGGCTTTCATCTGGATATATCCCGCATATGTTGCTCGATGGTAAGGAATAATACCACAAGCCAATATGCAGAAAAGTTAAGAGATTGTTACGTAATGGTAAATATTGTCAGGAGCATTTTAACTTCCGGCCATATATAACAATTTGATATATATTATTTTTTACAGCTGCGCCGCAAGAAAAGCAGAGTGGTCATTTTTTGACCAGCGGAAAAGTACCGTGGCGTAATATTTGGCGCGAGAATATAGCCTGACGCAGGCTTTTGCAAATTCATCATACCATATTTACATGTAGCATATATTCTGCCGCCCGCTCCCTTATTGTTTCATTACTCCTGATCTTCCAAACTACCTATCTTAGCGTGTTTAATTTTGATTGGAGATTGGTTTATGACAACGATTGCAGGTGTTTTTGACAACAAGATTATGGCCGACCAGGCCGTGGCTGAACTGCTCAATGCAGGTTTCACCAAAGATGACATCAGTCTGATTATGACTGAAAACACTAAAAATACCCTTTTTAGCAGCACCGATGATGAAGCAAACCGTACCGCTAAAGGCGCTTCTACCGGCGCGGCCCTCGGCGGTGCGCTGGGTGCGCTGGTAGCTGGCCTTACCACGGCTGGCGCACTGGTAACCGGCGGCGGCGCGCTGCTGATTTCAGGCCCCATCGTGGCCGTGCTTTCGGGCCTTGGCGCGGGCGCCGTAGCGGGTGGTTTTGCCGGCGCCCTTATCCAGGCAGGTTTTGCTGCGGATGAGGCCAACCGCTTCGAAAAAGAACTGGAACGTGGAAAATCGGTAGTGCTCGTGCATGCCGATAGCGATGGTATGGCCGCCAGCGCTCGCAGCGCCCTACAGCATTGCGGCGCCATACCTAAAGCGGCTTAATCTTAAGCAGCTGAATAAAAACGCCGTCGCTTATTGCGGCGGCGTTTTTTTATTTCTTTTTTTTGCTAATTTAACGACTGCTGGTTTGGGCAGTTCCAGCTTAGGCGGCATCAACGCATTTTCTGAGGTTCCAAGCCGCAGGCGCTGGAGGATATGACGCTTACTGTCGGCCAGGGCAAGGGTTTGCGAATCTTTCTGCTCTCTGGGCGCGATAAAGCGCAGTTCATAGTTTTCATTGGCCACGGCAGTGAAGGCAAAATTAGCCATCAGGGGGTTAAATTCACTGCCCGTAATCAGCAGGTCAATCGATGCCTCGCCGGGCGCAATCCGCTGCACACCGCTGCTGGAAGCCGCATTCTTCCCATTGATTTTCTTGACCTCGTAAGACCAGTCTGAAGTGCCGCCACTCATGGTGATGCTGGCAGGTAGCTCATCGGGATGTTTGGGTGTGTAGCTATAGGTCTGGCCTGCATGGCCGCAACCGCTGATACCAGCTAAAAGAGTCATGAAGAGTATGGGCCTGAAAACCATGCTTTGCCTGCCATTTATGAGGTGTTTTGAGACTTCTTTGCAATAGCGCAAAATAAATAAAAATGCCATTTGGACAGAGTCATGCATCTGAATAATAAAGTTATTTTTAGAAAATCCGGTCATAAAAGCTTCATATTCCCGCTATCGACTTTTTAAGGCTGCTATCTATAATGGATTCATGACTTTAACGCCAGATACATCCGCACAAAGCGAACTGACCAAACCCGATTTTTCGTTGGCACGAAAAATCGAAGGTGCCGACAATAAACATTTTATCACTCCGCATCTTGAGCATTTTACTAAAGGCAACAAGCATCTTTACTATGTGGGCACCAAGCACGGCGTGGATTTTGAGAACCGCACCCATGAAGTGATTATTCAGGCCACCACCAAGCATGCCCCGCAACTGATTATTGTTGAGGGCATTGCCACCGATAAGGGCATGTCACCATCACTGGGCTTTGACCCTAAAAAACCCAGCGACCGTGAGCGCTTCATGCGCCATAGCGGCGAGAGCGTGCATACAGCAGAAATGGCGCGCGCGAAGCATATCCCTTTTATTGGCGGCGAAGCCTCCACCAAATCCATATTCGAAGCGCTGGAAAAAAAGGGCTACAGCAGCAAGGAAGTCATGGCCCTGTATCTGGTGCGCACCATTCCCATCTGGGAGCGCAACGGCCAGCTTAAGAACAAGGACGATTTTCCCAAAATGGCCAGCGACTATCTGGCTAATAACAGCCAGTTCAGCGATATTCCCAAAGAACAGCGCCTGACCTTTGACGAATTCAAAGCCATCTACGACGCCCACAAGGCGGAGATGGGCAAAGAGATGACAGCGCTTACGGCATCAGATTCCAATCCGCACAGCGCAAAAGCCAATTATTTCCAGAAAATGAGTGCGGTGATGGATGAGGTGCGCGACCGCCACCTGATCGAACTGATTTCCGCATCGCTGGAAAAGACTGACAAGGTGATGGTGGTGTACGGCAATGCGCATCAGTATGCTTCCGCGCCAGTGTTTGAAAAAATGTTTGATGGCAAAGCGCATGTCGAACAATTGCTGCTGGATGAGGGAAAGCCCGCTATCAAAACCACCCCTGCCCCAACAACGCTACCACCTGTTGAAGCAAAACCATCAGGCATGGCAAGCATGCTTAAATATGGAAGTTTTGCGCTGCTGGGCGCCGGCGTTGCCACGCTGGCTGTGGGTACGCTTCCTATCGCCACCCTTGGCCTGCTTGCAGGCAGCGCCGTGGCCTATACCGGAAGCCGAATGGCCGAAACCAGGCCAGCCGCCAGAATCCCTATGCCTGCCAGCGAACCCGCTAAGAAGGCAGAAGCCGCAGAGCCTGCCATTCAGCCGGCGCCTGAACAGGCAAAAGCACGCAGCGACGGCAAATCCTGGGTAGCCAGCGCACAGAGCACCGGCGAACACGTCGCGCGCTCCGTTTAAATTCTCTCATGCCGCAGCCTAAGTTTCTTTCAAAGCCTCTTGATCAGATGAGCCCCGAGGAGTGGGAGTCCTTATGCGATGGCTGCGGCCTGTGCTGCCAGATTCGCCTGCAGGATATTGATACTGATGAAGTGGTGCTGTCCAATGTGGCATGCCGCTATTTATGCCTCGATACGCACGGCTGCAGCGATTACGACAACCGCCAGAAAAACGTGCCTGACTGCGTGAAGGTTACCCCGCACAATATCCATGAACTGACATGGCTGCCGCATACCTGCGGCTACCGCGTGGTCGCGCGAGGCGAGAAACTTCCCCGCTGGCATCACCTGGTATGCGGGGATAAAAACCGCGTACATACCTCCGGCCCTTCCATGAAGGGGGAAATCATTTCCGAAGACGACGCTGATTTTGATTAAATGGTGGAGGAGGCAGGATTTGAACCTGCGAACTCCGAAGAGGGCAGATTTACAGTCTGCTGCCATTGACCACTCGGCCACTCCTCCACACCGTCTAACACACTCATGAGGAGTGTAGCCGATGGTCAATACCATCTTTAAGTGATTAGTGCGCTTGAAAAGCGCACGGGCCACTCGGCCACTCCTCCACACCACCCACAAAGGGGCCTGCTGAATCTAGCAGGACGTCTGAGGTAAAAGACTAGGGGGCATAAGTCAAGGTTGATGATTGTTCCCAGCGGATTTTCCGCTTCCCTATATACTTAAGCCATTATCTTAAAAGTAAATATTGCCTTGAGCAAAATATAGTCCTAAGCTGGCAGGCAGACAAAATAAGGGCTTTAACAAGGGGTCAGGCCATGTATTCAAAGATCATATTTGTACTTACTTTGCTGCAAACCGCCATTATTGCAGGCAGCTACTACCTGCAGTGGAGCGCCTTTTTCCTGGGAATGGTAGTATATGGATCGCCTTTTTACCTGATGATGACCATGCTGGGCGAAGATTCCGCTTTTTTGGATACCCATCCTATTTACCTGGGCATACTCGGTTTCCACGCCATTAAGTATTTCGTGTTCTTCAGGGCGCAGATGCTAGACGATGCCAACTGGAAGCGTAACTGCGCCATTGTGATGGAAGCGGCCTACCTGATCCTGACTGGTTACTACTTGAATTAAATCAATTTTGCAGTGTCATTTTTCGGTCATATAGGCTTGGGCGAATATGTTTCAATGTAAAACAAGCTTAATACTTTATTAGAGTAAATCGCGCTACAATAATTAATAATGATTAATTAATTGTGTGTGTAGATATGACCAATCCATCCACTAGTCCCTCTGGCAGCCCTTCTGACAGCCCCGCCACCAGCCCTTCCGGTACTCCTTCCGGTACTCCTTCTGGCCCACCTTCTGCCATAGAAAATGCAGGAAATACGCTTATTAACGGCTATAGGCAGCATGTGCAGTATGGTCTTTCAGGCGTTACAGACAGCATTGCCCAATCCGTAGACCGCGCAAGCGAAGGCAGCATCTCCAGCAGCAGTGTAAAAGGCTTTATGCCGTACGTGGCCGCAGGCGGTATTGGTCTTATCGGATACCTTCTGACCGAGCCCTTGCGTAAAGGGGAAAGCTGGCTGTCGCAGATCGCCGGATATGTGTTACCGGCAATCACTGGTTTTCTTGGCTTCCAGTTATTTTCCTCACCCGACCGCGTATCAAACGCAGTAAAAACCGAATATCATCACACAGGTCGTGTTGGGCAGGCTCCTCAAACAACGCAGGCAGTGGTCACCAACCCGCAAACACAACAAGTCATCGACAGCCAGAACGTGCCTGTAAGGCCAGCGCCGGCGCCTGCCCTAAGCGAGCAGACCAGCCAAACGGCAGAGGAACTTAAACTTAAGGAAAAGAAACAGGCAGAAATACGTCAATTACGACTCGATGCCATTACAGCCAATAATCAGCAGCTAGACAGCGCGCTGCAGGAATATATGGCACATAACAACCAGATGTATGAAAACCGCCGCCTGTTTGTGGAGGAATCGGATAAATTCCGCGCTGGCCCACGTCAAAAGCTGATGGATGCGCTCAAACGTGTGGGCATGTCACCGGCAGAAGCGGAAGCATTTGTTCCAAATCCGCCCGTCCTGCAGGCAAAAATTTATGAAAACGGCACCGACTTTCCGCCAGAACTAGTGATCTTCGCAAAAAAATTCGAATCCACCTATGGGCAAAGCGGTGTTGATATACGCACTCAGAACAACGTTCAGGTCTTTACATTTGTTGACCAGAACGGGTCCGCACCACGCCGTAAAACCTGGGATGAAATGTCCGTGACACAGCGTGAAGAATTCCTGGCCAAGGCCATTGCCTTTACCAATGAAAGGCAGAAATTTTTCGAGACACTCAAACGCAGTTCTACTGGCTCGGCAGGCCCTGGCGCACCCGGGTATACGAGTGAATATTACGACTATAAAGACCGCAAAGGTCAAACCTGGATATTGTCTACACCGCCTGATGGCGAATCCTTTGGTATAAAATGGCCAGCTGAGCATGCCATGCTCAAAGAGGTTGTTGGCGTGAGTGAAAGCCGTTCACGCTGGGGGCATTTTATTAAAACGGGCGGCAATTTGAATGACGCACTCACAAAATGGCGCGAACAGCAGACCAAATCAGATGCCCATAAGGAGATGCTTGCCAATGCGGATGGCAAAGTAAATGCCTACAGCCAATCGGTTGAACTCATGCAGGCACGGCTGAAAGTCCTGAAGGAAAAGGGTATTCTGGTCGTAGGGCAATACGAATCTAACGGACAACAGCTGGTACAGATTAAAGATTGCCGCAATCCAGATTGCGCTCAAAGCGCCACCCTGTCTTTCAAACCACTTGGCGATGGCCGGTATGAAATGACCGAATGGAAAAATGGCATGCGACAAGGCAATGCAGAAAATGGCGGGCCGGAATTTGCCGCCTTGCCTTGGCAAAAACCCGTTGCACCTATTATTCTAAGCGCCGATGAATATAAAGCCCTTGTGGAAGGGCGCGGAACTCCGGAACTGATCTTAGATGCGCAAAAAGTTGCCAAGCCAGCTACGGTAGCACGCGCACCAGGCGGGCCTGCGGAAACCATCGCGATTACGCATGATACGGGATATGATCCGGCCAGCCCATTGTCACAGCCGGTACCAAACATGCCGGGCAGCCCGAACACAAAACTTTATGTGGGCTAACGCAGGGGCTCTTTATAACGGTCCTTGTAGTAATACAACGCCATAAGCGACATCACGTTACAGATCATCACGTAGTAGGCAATCACGTGGATATTGCCGGTGGCACCAATAAGCCATTCGCAGACCAGCGGCGCAGTGCCGCCAAAAAGCGCCGCCGCGATGTTATAGGCAATCGCCATACCCGAAAAACGCACCGAAGTGGGGAATAACTCCACCAGTACGGCAGCCACAGGCCCCATATACAGCCCCAGCATCAGCGCAAAGATAAACTGGATCAGCATGGCGCTTTGCGCGCTCTGGCCCATTTCAAAATGGGAAAATAAAGGATACACGCTAAGGCATATCACCGCCGCCATCACCATCATCACCGGCTTGCGGCCAATGCGGTCGGAGAGCCAGGCAGAGCCAGGTATCATGATCAGCATGGCGAACATATTGCCGATACTGGCGGTCATGGCGTCGGCGCTGGTAAGACCCAGATGGTTTTTGGAATAGCTGATGAAGTAAATGGCGGACAGGTAAAACGGCATGGTGACCGTCATATACATGGCAAAGCCCTGCAGCATCTCCCATGGGTGTTTGCGTAGTGCTTCGCGCACCGGGGTTTTGGATATGGAACCTTCGCTTTTTGCCTGTTCAAAGGTTGGGCTTTCCTCGCAGTTGCGGCGGATATAAAAACCGACCAGTCCAATGGCAATCCCGGCAATAAACGGCAGGCGCCATGCCCAGTCTTCAAAGGCGGCGTCACCAAAATAGGCCATGCAGCCACGCACCACAAACAGCCCGAGCAGGAAGCCCACCATGAGGCTGACCAGCGATGCCGACCCCGCCAGCGCACGGTGCTGCGGCGGTGCCGATTCAACGATATAGGTGATGGAACCTGAAAACTCGCCGCCCAGCGAAATGCCCTGTAGCAGGCGTATCAACGTAAGGAGTATCGGCGCGAACACGCCAATCTGTGCATAGGTGGGAAGCAAACCAATACAGCCGGTGGGAATGGCCATCATCAGCACCGCCACCACCATGGCTGTGCGACGCCCATACGTATCACCCAGCCAGCCGAAAAAGATAGCGCCCAGCGGACGCACCAGGAAACCTGCGGCAAACGCGCCGTATGTAGCCAGCAGCGCCGTTACCGGATCAGCGGAAGGAAAGAATTTGGTGCCAAGCAGCCATGCGACCTGGCCATAAAGGGCATAATCGTACCATTCCAGCCCATTGCCGATCATACCTGCGACAAGAATTTTTTTCATTCTGCTTCCCTGCTTTTCTAAAGGCTTAGCGTTTTCTTGGGAGAATGGCAATCACTGGCCTGCAGGCTGGGTTGTATTTTTTTGAAGGATGAGATGATGACATACCCGCCGATATGCGAAAAGACGCTTGCCCAGGCGCTCTTATTTACCATCGGGCAGTGGGACGCTGCACCGCACCTTCAGCAGCAGGCCGTAAGCTAGCTAGCAGGCTTATCGCCCAGCCACACCTTCTCGCCTTTTTTGCGCTCGCTGTCGGATTTCAGCTGGCCGCAGGCGGCAAAAATATCCTGCCCGCGCGTAGCGCGCACCGGCGCGGAATAGCCCGCATCGTTGACGATTTTAGCAAAGGCGTTGATGCGTTCGCGCTTGGACGTTTCATACACCGCGCCCGGCCATGGGTTCCACGGAATCAGGTTTACCTTGGCATGCACGCCTTTAAGCAGGCGCACCAGTTCTCGCGCATCGGCGTCGCTGTCGTTCACGTCACGCAACATCACATATTCAAAGGTAATGCGGCGCGCATTATTGGCCGCCGGATAGTTACGGCAGGCTTCCAGCAGTTCCTTGATTGGGTATTTTTTATTCAGCGGCACCAGTATGTCGCGCAGTTCATCACGCACGGCATGCAGGCTGATGGCAAGGTTCACGCCCAGTTCCTCGCCGCAGCGTTCGATCATGGGCACAACGCCAGACGTCGATAAGGTGATACGGCGCTTGGAGATGGAAATCCCCTCGCCGTCCATGATGATTTTCAGCGCCTTGGAGACCTGTTCATAGTTGTACAGCGGCTCGCCCATACCCATCATGACGATATTGGTAAACAGGCACTCTTCACGCTTCTTACCCCATTCATTCAGGCCATCGCGCGCAACCAGTGTCTGGCTGATGATTTCCTGCGCGCTCAGGTTACGCACCAGCGGCATGGTGCCGGTATGGCAGAAGGAACAGCTGAGTGTGCAGCCTACCTGCGAGGAAACGCACAGCGCCCCGCGGTCTTCTTCAGGGATGAACACGGTTTCGATTTTATTGCCATCGGGAAATTCCAGCAGCCATTTGCGCGTGCCGTCAAACGAGGTCAGGTCTTTCGCCGCCACTGGCCGCGCCATGGTAAAATGCTCGGCCAGCACCTTCTGGCTGCCCTTGGAGATACTGCTCATCTGCGCAAAGTCGGTTGCGCCTTTGACATACACCCAGTGCCATATCTGCTTGGCACGGAACGTTTCAAAGCCAAACTCTTTGAGCTTGGCAATTAGTTCGTCCTGGGTCAGGCCGATTATCTGAACTTTATCACTCATCATTTCACCATTTTGTAGCCGCCATCGAATGCCTCGATCATGCCGTCGCTGTCGCAAGCATCTTTCAGCTTGCCGCGCAGGCGGTAAATATGCGTTTCAAGCGTGTGGGTATCGACATCGCTGTCAAAGCCCCAGACGGTTTTAAGCAGGCTGTCGCGGCCTACGCCGTTATCGCCGCCATCCATCAGCGCCTTTAGTAACTGGATTTCCTTATCGGTTACATCCACCATTTTACCGGACGGACCATGCACCAGCTGTTTAAGCCTGCTGTGCAACTGGCATCCCTGCCCTATATCCATTATCTCCGGAAAGGAGGCTTTGTGCACTATAGATGCGATTTGGGCAAGCAAATCATAGAGCCGAACCGGCTTTTCTGCCAGGATAACAGGGCATGGCCAGTCGGACGGGCTAAGCGGCTGGTCGCTTACCAGCAGCGCATGGCCCTCAAGCTTTTGTTTCGCCTGCGTTTGGCTATCTACCTGGCGGCTGGCAAACGCCAGCTGTTTATCGAGCTGTTCTGCCAGCACCGGATAGAAATCTTCATCATCGCTTACAATCAATACGGACGGCATACGCGGCTTACTAGCTATTCATATTTGCAGTTATGCCTTACTTGTACTATGAATAGCCCCTGCCCGCAAGCCTACACAAGGATGATTAATGCTTGAAAAACAAGACAATATAGTCGCTGCCCACATCACGGTCGAGCGCGCCATTGATGAGTTGCGCCGCCAGATAGGCATTATTATTCAAGATGATGGCGGCAAAACACTCATGGTTTTCCCCATCGAATTCATGGACCAGGCATTGCTCGATTCGCTGCGCAGCGCCGGCGGCAAATCCAGCGTGGTGCTGACGGGCACCCGCGCCAAGGTCATGCACCTGACCGACGAAACCGTCAAGGCATGGTCGGTGCCTGCCGATGATTTATCGCTAGGCGAAATGAAGGCGCTGGCCGATCCGCTCGAGCCTACCCCTACACCACGAACGCAAGGCGCGCCTGCAACCGAAATGCGCATTCTGGCGTTATCGCTTGCCAAATACGCCGCATTGCTGCCTGCCCTGTTTTGCATTGAAGTCACTGAGCAGAAAGCCCAGCAGGCCTTCAGCGGCTGCCTGTTCCTGCATATGTCCAACATCACGCTGTATAACAGCACACCGATGCTCGACGTATTTGAAGTAGCGCAGGCGAACCTTCCGACTACGTATATGGAGAACGCACAGATTGCCAGTTTCCGCTCACGCTATGGCACCGCCGTGCATCTGGCGCTGGTCATTGGTGATGTAAAGAAGGCTGAGGCACCGCTGGTGCGTGTGCATTCATCCTGCGTGACCGGCGATATACTGGGCAGCCTGCGCTGCGATTGCGGCGACCAGCTGTCACTGGCCATGCAGCAGATTGCCGAAGAAGGTTGCGGCGTGCTGGTCTATCTGCACCAGGAAGGGCGCGGCATCGGTATCAATAATAAGCTGCGCGCCTACCAGTTGCAGGCAAACGATGTCGATACGTATAGCGCAAACCTGATGCTTGGCTTTGAAGAAGACGAGCGCGATTTTGCCATTGCCAGCAATATACTCATGCGCCTGGGCGTGAAAGCCGTGCGACTGCTGACCAATAACCCGCATAAGGCTACCGCCCTTACCCAGCATGGCACGGTGATTACCGAGCGCGTGCCGCTACGCACCGAATCGGGCACGCATAATCATGCGTACCTGGATGCCAAGGCTAAGAAATCAGGTCACTTACTTTAGGTGATTAGTAGTTCCTGCGCTTATGGTAATAGCGCGATGACTTGCGGGATTTTTTCGAGGATTTGCTTTCGGCTTTTTTGTCCGCTTCTTTTTTAGGGGCGGCTTCTTCTGGCTTGGCCTCTTCTTTTTCAGCAGGCGTTGTTTCCGTTTTTACCTCAGGCCATACGCAGCCATCTTTTTGCCACAGGCCGCTATTGGCATCGAAATCGACTTCTTTCCACTTGGCATGGCCGCTCACTTTAAGTGCAGGCAGTTGCCTGCGCAACGCCCTGGTAAGTTCGCCCAGTTTTTCGCAGCGCTTCTGGTTGTTGTTATTTTTAGAAAGGTCATAGGAAATCATTACTGCCTGCACCGAAATGGTCGGCACGGACTGCCTTACAAAACTATAATCCGCCGATGTGATGGTGGCAGGTTTATATTCTTCGAGCATCTTGGGATCATCCAGTGGCAGGAAATGCACCAGCTGCAGCATCGCTGCATATTTCTGGTTTTCCGGCAGGGTTAAATCTTCCAGGTTTTTAAACAGGCGCACCGGCTTGCCGCCAACAAAAATAACCGCATCGACTTCACCTTTAAGCACCGCCACGACGCCTTGCGCTGGCGACATACGTTCAGTTTGCTTAGGCTCTACGCCCATCATGGAAAACAGGTTGATGGCTGTCAGCATATTACCGCTGCCTTCTTCGCCTACCGCAATTTTCTTACCGGTGAGTTCTTTAAAGGAAGAAATGTTCTTGCGGGTAAGCACATGCACTTCTTCCTGGTAGAACGGAAAAATCATGCGCAGGTTACTTGCCATGCGGATGGAGTCAGGGTTCTGCGAACGGCTCAGAAAACCAAGCACGTCAGACTGTACAATACCAAGTGCGGCATTCTCAGTGCTGTTGATGCGTTTGATGTTGTCGATTGAGCCTTCGGAAGACTTCACATCAACTTTGATCTTTTCTTTTGCTGCTACTTCTTCGATTTCTTTCCCAAAGGTATAGTAGGTTCCCGTCTTTGGACCGGTCACCAGCCCTATGACCTCATCGGCATAGGCACCCATTGGTAAATAGATCATCAGGAAACAACAGAGGAAAAAAACAACCGGGGCTTTGCGTAGCATAAGCCTCTTTCCAACTCTTTGGTTAATTAATATTTACTGATGATGGAAAGTAGTTCGCGACCGGTACGGTTGTCAACCTCAGATACGGTCTTAATATCGGAAATACTGCTGTTTTCTGACGGTATACGCGCCAGCTGCCCAACGATGGCTTCGGTTTTTCCTTCTATTAGTATGGTCTGTGATGAATCATTGCCACCACTAATAGCGCGCATGGTCGGTAGCGAGGCCATGGCATCCCCGGCAGACGGCTCCAGATGGGCAACGGCAACCGTCACCGTGCCGACGCTCGGGCTGCCAATAAGGCGTGAAACCACAAAAAGCGCCGCAGATACAACAACTAATAGGCCTGCCATGCGCAGGCTGCGATGGGCGCCGTTAATAAAATGGGGAAGAGAAGTTGCCAGACGACGACGCGGCGGCTTCGAAGCTAAAAACGCTGGGGGCCTGTGTACTTTAGGCCGGGATATGGGGCTAGTCGCAACGTCAGGGTCGGTCATATGCTCGCATTCTAATACGAAGCCAGTGAATACTCAATCATCCGTTAATACACAATAGGAATTCCATAAAAAATGTTCTGATCCATTGCGAAAAGGGACAGAGTGCTCTAATAAGCTGGGTAACCCTACTTTCTATCTTTAAAAACAACACCGTCTTACTTTTTTCATGTCCCATTGTATCGATACGCTCAGCCAACTGCTTTCAAAGGTTCGCTCTTTTGGCGCTGACAGTGCTGACGCTGTGATGTTTGAAACCGTTGATGTCAGCACCAGCACACGCCTGCGCAAGCCTGAAGCCATTGAGCGCTCCGAGAACAAAGCCCTTGGCCTTCGTGTGTTTGTGGGCAACCAGCAGGCTATCGTGTCCTCTAACGACACACATCCTGACACGCTTAAAGAACTGGCCGAGCGCGCCGTTGCCATGGCGCGCGTTGCGCCGCCTGATGCCGACAGCACGCTGGCGCCCGCTTCCCTTTACGCCAGGACCATTCCTGATCTCGATCTGTTCGATGGCAGCGAACCCACTGGCGACTGGCTCACCGAGCAATGCAAAGCCGCTGAAGACGTCGCGCTGTCTACCGAAGGCATCACCAA
>JAGVKI010000127.1 GCA_020050695.1 Alphaproteobacteria bacterium
ACCGGCGCGCGCCACGGCGAGCTGATTTCTCTGCACTGGCATCAGGTGGATTTTGGTAGGCAGGCCATCGTATTGCACGACACCAAAAACGGCGAACGCCGCGTGCTGGCGCTGGCGCATCACGCGCTGGAAGTGCTGCAAGATTGGCACCGCGCCCGCGATGCGAAAACCCCGCTCGTCTTCCCATCCCCGCGCGACGCCACCCAGCCCGCCAACAGCCGCCCCGCATGGCTGGATGCACTGAAGGCGGCGAAAATACACGACTTCCGCTTCCACGATTTGCGTCACAGCGCCGCTAGCTACCTCGCCATGAACGGTGCCTCCACCAACGAAATCGCCGAAGTCCTCGGCCACAAAACGCTGGCGATGGTGAAACGCTACGCCCACCTGTCCGAAGTCCACACCGCCGGGGTGGTGGAGAAGATGAACAAGAAGATTTTCGCGGGGGCGTGATGGCGATTGATTTTGAACTATACGATGTAAAGAAAAGCTTCCGTATCAACGAAGCGGCCAAGCTATGGTGCGAGATAGATCAGGTCACGGAGCGGAACAAGAAGCGATACAACATCATGAGAAATGCGATGGTCGAAGCCATTCTGATGGGTGATTTAGAATGCTATCTCACCGATGATGAAATTGACGAGTACGGCGACTATTACATTCCCCCATATATCGATACCTATGGTCGTTTTATCCTGCGTGAGCAGCTGATCGCATGGGCGAATAGCTTGGAGCAACGGCCAAAATTCCTTTTCCCCGAAGAACGGAATGCACCGAAAAAGAAAAAGCCGAAAGCCCCCGGCCAAATCGAGCCGGTGCAGGAAGTGATTATTAAAAAGGAAATCGCGCCGCGCCCCAATCAACTCCTTAGAGCGCGCTGTGAGGCCGTCGCAGGCATGTTATGGGACGAGAACATTAACTACACCCAAAAAGAAATCGTGGCACACCCGGCCATGAAGAAGCATGGCTATCAGGACGGTGTCTTCATAGAGCGCACCCTGTTGCTATGGGTTTCCAAGGTAGACCCGCGCCGTAAGGTCGCTGAGACCACCCCCGAATACGAAGAAGAGAACGCATAGCCAGGTCGTCCACTGTTACAGTGGACGCGTAGACTGTATTGGCTGAAGCCGCATTATTCCTAATCCTGCTCCGTACCCGGCGATGTTGCCGGGGTTTGTGCAATCAATCACGGAGCAGCAATTATGGACACCAACGATTCCACCCAGCCAAAGACCCGGCTCATCCCAGTCACCAAATGGAATGAATACCACCAGTGGCCACCTGTCGGCGGGCTACGACATCTCATCTTCTACGCCGCCGATAACGGCTTCGATAAAGTTATCCGCCGCTGCGGTCGCCGCGTGCTGATTGACGAAGCCGCGTTCTTCCAATGGATGGAGGAACAAAATGCAGGCAAATAGGCTCGATTTCGCGGCACTGAATCGGCAGGCGCTGGCGCAGCTTCCTGCCATCCTTAGCGAACTGCTTCACGGCGGCATGGTGCGCGGTCAGGAATATACCGCTCGCAACCCCACCCGCACCGACCGCCGTGCGGGTAGTTTCCGCATCAATCTGCGTTCCGGGCGCTGGGCGGATTTCGCCACCGGCGATGCGGGTGGTGATGTGGTGAGCCTCGTCGCCTATCTGCGCCAATGCTCGCAGGGCGATGCGGCGCGCTGGCTTCAGGAGAAGATCGGGGGCGTGCATGGAACCCGCTGAGCGTTACCTCATTCCCGCCAGCGACTGCACGGAAGACTACAGCCATCCGAAGCTGGGCAAGCCGTCGCAGGTATGGCCGTACCACAATGCGAATTGCGAGCTGCTCGGCTTCATCTGCCGTTTCGATACGCCCGACGGTAAGCAGATACTGCCACGCACGCTGTGGGCGACAGAAAACGCGCCGGACGGTGAATGGCTCTGGCGTGGCTTTCCCGAACCGCGCCCGCTTTACGGGCTGGACAGGCTGGCGATGTATGCTGGCACGCCGGTGATCGTCTGCGAAGGTGAAAAAGCCACCGATGCAGCCGAGCATCTGGTGCTTGGCCATGTCGCAGTCACTTCGCCAGGTGGCAGCAATGGTGCGCATAAGGCCGACTGGTCGGCGCTAACCGGGCGCACGATCATTATCTGTCCCGATGCGGATGCGCCGGGGCGGAAATATGCCGAGACTGTCGCTGCTATCCTGCAGCCCATCGCAGCCTCGGTCACCATTATCACCCCGCCGGATGACGCACCGCCCGGCTGGGATGCCGCCGACGCACTGAAAGAAAACTGGTCGCCTGAGAAAGTAGCCGGGCTGTTTGCTACTGCTACGCCTGCTATAGTCGCTACGCCATCCGCCACAAAACGTAGCAACCGTAGCGAATGTAGCAGTAGCGACTGGCAGGAGCCACTGCCGCTGACATGGGAGAGCAGCCAGCCGCGCCCCTATCCGGTGGAAGCGCTGCCGCCGCTGATTCACGACGCGGTGGTGTCGTATCAGGAATACGGTCAGCAGCCGGTTGCGCTGGTGGCCACCTCGGCGCTGGCGAATGTCGCGCTGGCCTGTCAGGGGCTGGCCGATGTGGCGCGTGACCCTCAGTTGGTCAGCCCGATTTCGCTGAGCTTCATCACTATCGCCGAAAGCGGCGAGCGCAAAACGGCGGCGGATAAGGTCTTCTCTGCAGCCGCCAGCGAATGGGAAATGGAGAAATACAAAGACGCGCAGACGGAGATCGAAAAGGTCAAAGGCCAGTTGGAGGCGCATAAGGCGAAAAAAGCGGGCGTGCAGAACCAGATCAGCAAGCTGGCCACTGACATGAAAAAGAACCATCTCCAGCTGGAAACGCTGGAGGCGCAACTGGAGGAATGGGACGCTAACGCGCCGCGCATCCCCATCACGCCCAGCCTGTTCTATGAGGATGTTACGCAGGAGAAACTGGCCGAAAAACTCGCCACCGGCTGGCCGTCGGCGGCGCTATATAGTGATGAGGCAGCAATCGTCGTGGGCGGGCATGGCTTCCGCGAGGAGCGCGCGCTGGGCTTTTTCGGCTTTCTCAATCGGCTATGGGACGGGCGCAATTTCAAACGCGACCGCATCAGCGCCCAAAGCTGCTTCGGCATCGGCAGACGGCTGACCTGTTCGCTGATGATGCAGATTTCAGTGTTGCGCGCCTTACTCGGCGTGTCGGATGGCCTCAGCCGCAATACCGGATTCATGGCGCGTATCCTGCTGGCCTTCCCGGAAAGCACGATGGGAACGCGCGAATACCGCCCCGGTATCACCGACAACCCGCATTTACGTGCCTTCCATTCCCGCATACGCACACTGCTCGATCAACCGTTGCCGGTGCAGGATGAAAGCCTGACACTCACCCCGCCGGTGCTAACGCTTGATGCCGAGGCGCACGCGCTCTGGATTGCCTATTACAATGATACCGAGCGGCAGCTGGGCAAACTGGGCGAATATGAAACCATCAAGGATTTTGCCGCCAAGTCTGCCGAGAATGCAGCGCGCATTGCCGCCATCCTGCATATCTTCGAGCATGGCGCGGTGGGGGTCATCAGCGCCGGGATGATGCAGCGCGCGATTGCACTGGCGGCGTGGTATCTGGAGGAAACCAAGCGCATCTTCATCCATCTTGAAGAGCCGCAGGATATCGGCGATGCCCGCCTGCTTCAGGAATGGGCGCTACGGCGTGGCGGGCAGAGCTTCACCCAGCGCGATGTCATGCAATACGGACCCAACTTACTACGCAAGAATCAGGCGCGACGCCTGCGTGCGCTGGAGATGCTGACTGCTCATCATGTCATCGCGGCGGAGGCCAAAGGCAGTCGCACTATCTACCATATCAATCCCGCCCTGACGGATGCCGCTACAGTTGCTACTGCTGCTACGGTTCGGGCAAGAGCGTAGCAACCGTAGCAACGAGCCACCGGCGCGGGTCCTTCCCGACCACCCTCTACGGGTACGCCGCGAGCGCGGGATTTCGCTAGGGCCAGCTGCCAAAGTTGCGTTTCGTTTCGTTTTTTTCAGCGCATCCCTATGAGAAATAAGAAGAACCCCAAATCAAAAAACGAAATGGCTTTTAGTATTCGCTGGCCAGCATGATTGTGAGGATTCGTGTGGTATTGTTTGCATCCGCCGGGTTCTCCGAACCATAGCGACATTCGGGGTCATAGTAGTCGATTTTCCAGAAAAACCGGTATCCATCCAGCTCAATGCGCCCGAAATCACGCTCGCCATGCGGGTCATTATCGGCAGTGAAATCATCGAACTCCGCCACCGCGCGGAACACTCGTAACTGGAAGTCTTCCGGCAGCTCCTGCAAGCCCGGCGTCATCATCACCTTGCCACCCCAAAACGTCTGCCGTAGCCGGTCATTCAGTTGTGCTATCCGCGCGCGATACGCTATATTTTCTGCCGCCACATCCATATTATTTTCCATCAAAACAGCTGCTTAACTGCATCAACGGATAACAGGCGTGCAGGTGCAATCAATGGTGTTTTGGTTTTTCAATGGCTTGAGGGAGCACGAGTTTATTTTTATCTGCGCTACGTTACTAATAGTACCTTCAGAGCGGAAAAAATAAACCCTGACTATCTTGTGGACTGAATCCACCAGCTGCGCTATCGTCACCATTATTCACCACTGTGGTGAATAATGGTGACTTCAAGTAATATTCACTGATGATGGCGTAAATGGACCAAGACGCGCGATTTAAAACGCATCGACTGACCATAACTTTGCCGGGTGACACTTACTCAGAATTGGAGCGACGTGCGCTTGCGCAGGATGTGTCAATTGCATGGGTGATCCGAAAAGCTGTGCATTCTTATCTTGATGCGGAAGTTCCTCTTTTCGCATCCCAAGATGTGAATGGCGGCAACTTATGAAGCTAATACAAAAGGTGTGAATATGGCAAAATGTATCAGTATTTTTTCCGGTGCTGGCGGCCTAGATATTGGTGCACTTAATGCAGGTGCTGAGATTATAGCATGTGTAGAAAATGATCATGACGCAGCAGAAACATTGCGCTTGAATCAGGGACACCTGAAAGCAGATATTTTTGAAAAAAATATTCAGGATATCAATTTCACTCAATGGGCCAGTATCAAAGACTCTATATTGATCGGAGGCCCTCCGTGTCAGCCATTCTCAAAAAATGGTTACTGGGTAAAGAATGACAACCGTCTTATTCAAGATGATCCTCGTAATCTGTTAGGGCAATTTTTACGCGCTGTATCGGAAATGAGGCCGAAAGGTTTCCTCTTCGAGAATGTTGAGAGTATTTTGCATCCAACAAATAAAGATGAGTTTTTGCGTTTTATAGAAAATGCAGAAGCACTTGGATATAGGTGCACCCAGTTCAAGACGAATGCTGCAGATTTTGGCGTCCCTCAGCAGCGTAAGCGTGTTTTCGTATTTGGAGTAAGAAATGTAAAAAGGCCTATAATTGCTCCCACTGCAACACATTCAGACCATAGTAAAAAGGGATTTAATGATAGTTTGCCTAATTATCTAGGCGTAGGCGACTTCATTAAAAAATTTGATAAACCCAAGTATGCGGAGCCGTCCGAAGACCCAAGCAAAGGCACCTATTTCTATGAATTAACACATGTGCCTGCCGGAAGGAATTACATCGCACTGTCAAAGCTGCCTGAATACAACGGAAGAACATTCAGAACGGGGGGGAGGTTTTGGAATTTCCTGCATAAATTGCATCCCGATCAGCCTTCCATTACGATTGCTGCGCAGCCGGGACCATGGGTTGGGCCTTTCCACTGGACGAATAGAAGACTTCGGGTTCCAGAAACTGCCGCGATACAAACCTTTCCAGAGGGATATAAGTTTGCCGGGAATAGGCGCTCCATTCAGAAGCAAATTGGTAATGCCGTCCCTTGTCTATTGGCAGAAAAAATGGTGAGGCATTTGCTGGAGCAGGCCCTATGAACATATTCTACCACCTGCTAAGAGATTCACTTCGCAACTATAGCGAAAATGTTCATTTTAGAGGTAAAACAAACCCCATTGAAGTGCAGTTAAATGGGATTAATTACTCTGTTCACATTTCAGACATACATTTTGCAAATCGGCAGAATCCTGAAGAGTATAGAATACAAATAACGCCTCAAGAATTAGATTTGCATCGTCAAAAGCAAGCGCAGGGGTACCGTGTCGCTTTCATAGGGGCTTTCCCAAGCGGAAAAGTATTCGTAGGATGGGAACCATTTTACGTGCTTTCCATGCAAGCCTCTCAGAGGTTTTCTGTGTATTGTCGTCAATGGCAAGAAACGAATGCATTGTCTGGCAACGCTTCTACGTACACATCGCGATCAAGTATTTTAGGGCGAAATACAACCGCTATCGCGCTGCCCGCAGAGGCCTTAGGATTTTATTTAGAAAATATTGAGGCGTTCCATTCTGTTAATTCAGAAGAAGTAATCTCTGGCATTGTAACTCAGCATCAAGAGGCAACAACGACACAAACAGACAACATACAGGAAACATTTGAGATAGAAAATAGTACGGGAGAAAGAGAGCGCTTTACTGTAACGCGTACAGCTTATCTTCGCGATCCACGGTTCAAAAAACATGTTTTGGCTGCCTACAATCGAACATGTTGCATCTGTAACCGGCAGCTTGCTATTGTACAGGCCGCACATATTATCCCACATTCTGAATCAGACAGTCCCAATACAGTAAAGAATGGCCTTGCATTATGTATAGAGCATCATCGTCTCTACGATGATGCTTTGCTGCTGCCGGGGCCCAATAGACGTCTAGTCTTTAATGAGGAGAGAGCGGAATATTTACGCCAAACAAAACAACAGAGAGGTCTCGATGAGGTTGCAGCAAAGCACGGGCAGGAATTCAGCGTTCCAGACCTTCCAGAGTGTCATCCCTCCGATGAATACCTACAGCGAGGACTGGAGATTAGACTGGGACAGTGATCTATCCGTTCTATTAAAGAACGCAGAAGAAGCGGAGCAAGGCCTATCCTACCTTTCACCTTGCGGCTCTGAAGCCGCGCGTAAAGAACTCGGCTCCTATTATACACCTGCCGACGTGTCGTTATTTTTTTGGACAGAGTTCCTCAGGCTGACTCACATACATGACTATAATGATATTGAAATTTTCTGGCACAGACATCATTTCGTAGAGCCATCTGCGGGCGCGGGTGCACTCATTTTTGCATTATTCAAAAAGGGAGTGGAAATAGGTCTTAGCCCACAGCAGATAGCCTGCATTCATTTAACTGTTATCGACATTAATGCTGTCGCGCTTGATTTCATTCGTGAACAAATCTCATGGCTAGAGAACCGCTGGAGTATTGTTTTCTCTAATATAAACTATGAGTGCAATGACTTCAGACGCCATAAATTAACAGAATCCTCCCGCGCCCTATTATTTTTTGGAAACCCGCCTTTTGTTTCTAATCCACGCGGCAGCAAATGGAGAAACCTGTTTGCTGATTTTCTAGAGCGGTCCATTTCGCAAGGCAAGAAGGATGGGCATTGTCATTTTATCCTCCCTGTTTCGATCGCGTTTAGCCGTGATTACGCCAAGCTGCGTCAGCAGATGCGTGGACTCGGTAAAAGCATTGCTATTTCAAGCTTTGACAATATCCCTGACACATTATTTCCAAGCGGCAAACCAGAGCACACGAATACCAACAAAGCGAATAGCCAACGATGCTGCATCCTGACTATCTTTCCTACCAATAAGGCCAAAATCCTATCGACGCGTATGCATAGGTGGGGGAAAAACCAGCGCCAACAACTGCTATCCTCACCGCCACATTATTATGATATTAGTGATTATGATTTTGACGACCAATTTCCAAGGCCTGAGAATGAGGCGATTCTTAGGTATTTAGATAATACGAATGCTGCAAAAAGATTTGCCAGCTTAATATGCAAAGGTGGGAAGCATAAACTTTATGTTGCTTCTGTTGCCCGTAATTTCATCGGTTTCCGGGAAGAGGCATCTTCGGGAGTGCATTGCTTAGCCTTTGATAATAAGGAGTCGATGATTCTCGGCCTACTTATTTTGTCTTCAGATGTATTCTTAAATTATTGGCGTAGCGTGGGAGATGGCTTTCATGTAACCAGCGCGAATATTATGGATTTCCCACTTCATACAAATTTCATGAATTTAATTACCAATGAAATTCCTATGGGAAATCGTATGTGGAAGAATAGGAAGCAGTTTGTGAAAACAAAAAAGCACCCTAAAGGTCTCACAACATCTTATGATTTTAGCACGGCTGCATTGAGGCTATGCCCATAACACATTAGTGAGAGCGCGATGGTTGTCGGTTGCCCCCCCTTGAGGCTACAACTCCTTCTAGTATCAGACATGTGCGAAGACGGTATGAAAGCAATCCCGGATTTACAAAACGCCCTCATACAAGGATGGGTCTTTTGCCAATTGCTCCTGCTCCCATTCTTTGTAGGTTTTGCTGGAGTCTTTAAGTTTCCACTCAGTCGTCCCGTTAGTAGATCGTCCGGCAACTACAGAACCTGCAGCACTGGGACTAGTGAAAGCATAGCTTTGCGTAAATATACGATGACTGCCCTCAGAAACCAGGATGCCCTGAGCAACTAATTCTGCGTACAGCTTGTTATAATGGACTTTGGGTGATGTATCGCCAACCCATTCCGCCCGTGCCTTCGATCCCACTTCAACTACAAAGTGGCTATCTTCAATATGCGCCGTCGCATTAATTCCAAGCCTAGAGGAACTCAGTGTAAAAATGGGTTTATCCGCTGTATTCTCTGCCTTCTGCGCAACATTTGCGCCGCGCGTGCTTTCAAGGAAGAAATCGAATTTCAGCGCGGGCAGAACCAGATAGATATTCTCCAGGAAATCTTCCATGTGCGCTAAGGCCGCTTCGCTCAGCGATGGTAGCGTCGGTGCTGTGCCGTTCTCCAGTGCGATTTTATTCACTTGCTTGGCCTTTTCGATCAGGCGGCTTTCTAAATATCGTGCATGTGCCTTATTAAGCTGGTCGCCGCTCGAGGTGATAAAGATAGCGGTAGACCACCATTCTTTCTTGGCATCATGGTTTTTGATGCGCTGGCTAATATCATCACCCTCGCCAATATAAAGCAGCGCGCCGGTTTCGCTTTCGCCTATCAGCAGATACACGCCGGGGCGCGAGGCCTCGGGACGCTTGAGCGCTTCCCGTAATTGTGTCCGACTGGACAGCAACACATGCCCTGACCACTGGAATGGCACAGTAGCAGTGAGCATACCATCAGGGTCACCATCAACAAAGAAAAGTTCCAAGGAGCGAGGTTTCTTTAGTTTATTCATCCTATGCCTCTTCTTTTGTCGCTGTTCGTTTACGGGTTGATGCTCGACGCGCAGACCTTGCTGCCGTGACTGGCTGAGACACATCCAATACAAAGATGCGGGTAGATTCCGAAATCTTACCTGCATATTGGTTATGCAGAGCATTCTCTAATTCTTGCGCTGTCTGTAATGCTGGCTCTCCTGGTAACAGGGGAGGATTTTTGCCCGAAACACGACCGAACCAGAGCGCCAGATAAATACCTCTACCCTGTGCGCGGTATTCTCCGGCGTAGTTCTGCAGCTGCCCTGCTGCCGCTGTCCACAACTCTGGATGCCATTGCCCCTTCACCTCTACCGGTAAATTCATTTCCCCAAAGGCATTCAGGAAGTCACATCGCGTATTATGCGGCATGGTGCTTTCCGTGTAGCAGCGAACTTTGAATTTTTGTAAATGTGGTTCGAGATGCTCTACAACGCGGTCTCGGCAGTAGTTTTCGCCGCGAGGTGCGCCGTTCTCCCAAAATGCTTGCACCCCATTAGTCGTTCCATCGCGTAAAC
>JAGVKI010000161.1 GCA_020050695.1 Alphaproteobacteria bacterium
GGGTATAAACTAGGCGGTTTGTTTAAAAGCGCGTGCCGAAGCTGAAACGTAAGTTTTCAGGGCGGTCAAACTTCTCTTTAATATATGGGTAGGAAAGGTCAATACGTATTGGACCAAAAGGTGATGTCCAAATCAGACCAAAGCCGCTAGCCACGCGCAGGCTGTTCTGGCTGGCGATGTTCGGGCCCCTGTCGTCGGTTTCGAACAGGCTGCCCGCGTCGGTGAATAATGCGCCGGTTAAGCCTAATTCTTCAGGTAATCCAAGTGGGAAGCGTGTTTCGATGGTGCCTACGTAATAGGCGTTACCACCGAGTGAATCGCTGGTGGAGGTGTCGCGTGGGCCAATACCGGCCACTTCAAAGCCACGGAAATCGTCGCCGCCGATGAAGAAACGGTCGTTAATGCGCACATTCTGGCCGGTTAGGCCATAGATATAGCCACCTGAACCCAGCACGCTGAATATCCATTTAGGGGTAATGGGGTGGTAATAGCTGGTTTTAACTTCATGGCGCAGGAACTTGTTATTGCCGCCAAGACCGGCAGCTTCCTGGGTGAAGCTGGCGAAATAGCCCTTGTTGGGTGAGAATTTATTGTCGCGGTCGTCATAGGTAAAGGCATGGCCAACCAGCGAGGTGGTGTTGGTGCCAATCTGGTCACGGATATAGCGCGAAGCATCCAGCGGCACGTCCTTGATCACGTTTTTGCGCAGGGAGTAATACACGCTGTGCTGTAGTTTTTCGAGCAGGGTGTATTTGGTGCGCAGGTTGATACCTTTAGCATCATTTACGAAGCCGGACACGTCGGTAAAGTCGGTGTATTGACGGTATACATCAGCACCGGCAGACAGTTCGCGGTCGAGGAAATAAGGCTCGGTAAAGCTAAGCTGTGCCTGGCGGCGGCGTGATGACAAAGTGAAGTTGGTGCGCAGGTCCTGGCCGATACCAAGCAGGTTGCGCTCACTTACGCCGATCTGGCCGAGTACACCGTCTACGGTCGAGTAACCGGCACCCAGATTGACTTCACCGGTGGATTTTTCTTTTACATCGACATTGACCACCGTTTTATCCGGCGCGCTGCCTTGCTCGTTTTTCACTTCGACTTTTTCAAAGAAGCCGAGATTGTTGACGCGCTGTTCGCTGCGCTGAAGCTTTGACGTATTATACGGGTCACCTTCGGTCAGGCGGAATTCGCGGCGGACTACTTCATCGAGTGTGCGCACGTTACCGGTGATGTTGATACGCTCTACATACACACGTGGGCCGGGCTTGATCACATAGGTGAGGTCGGCGATCTTGGTTTCTTTATGACGTTCCAGCTTAGGCTGAATATCGACGAATGCGTAACCGCGGTTACCCAGCTCATCGGTCATGGCGTCAACGGTAGTGTCCACGTCGTTAGCGTTGTACGTATCACCTGCATGGGTGATGATGGCTTCCGAGAAGTCCGGCTGTTCAGTTGATTTCAGCTGGTTGGAAACCTTCACATCGCCAAGGGTGTATTGCGGGCCTTCATCCACGACGATGGTGACGTAGAAGGATTCTTTATCCGCCGATAATTCCGCATTGGCGGATTTCACCTGGAAATCGGCATAGCCTTCGCTGAGGTAAAAACGGCGCAGCAATTCCTGGTCGAACTGCAGGCGATCCGGGTCATATTTGTCATTATCGGTAAGCAGCTTGTACCAGTCGCTTTCTTCAGTGCGAATGGTTTTGCGCAGTGTGTCGTTGTCGTAGTTTTCATTGCCGATGAAGGTGATCTTCTCTACGCGGGCTACCGGGCCTTCGGTGATTTCATACACCAGGTCCACGCGGTTCTGGTCCTGCTTGATCAGCTTGGGCTCGACAACGGCGTTATAGCGGCCACTGCGGCGGTAAATGTTCAAAATACGCTGCACATCGCTTTGCACCTTGTCCTGCGCATAGATGGAGCGTGCCTGAAGTTCGATTTCTTTTTCCAGGTCAGTGGTTTCCATATGGTCGTTGCCTTCAAAGGCGACCTGGTTGATGACCGGGTTTTCCACCACCTGTACAATCAGGGTGCTGCCCTGGCGCAACAGCTTAATATCAGCGAAAAAACCAGTAGAATACAGGTTTTTCAGCCCGTTATTGATGTCGTTCTGGTTGAAACCTTGTCCTGGCGTCAGGTTCAGGTAGGTGCGGATGGTGCGCGCTTCGATGCGCTGGTTGCCTTCGACCTTAATATCGCCAATGATGCCGCTGCTGGCGCTGCTGGCGGGTTCTGAGCCTGCCGACTGTGCGATTGCAGGGACAGGTGCCATGCTGGCGAGCAGCACTGCCCAAACCGCAGTAGATACAATGGATCGTGAGAACATTCCGCTTTTATGACCTGTAAGATATTATCCGCATGTAGTCATGGTGCAAAAAAAAAGATAAATCAAGTGTAAACAGCGATATAATTAGCCATATTTCTTAACGGGTTGTAAGAATTAAGCTCTATTAACCTTCACAGAATTTTCACACAACCTCAACAAATTTAACTTATAGTAGGTCTGTTGCTAAGTTTTCCACTCCAAGTGGATTACGTAAGGTCGTGGCCTAACCAAGGGGGATTGTTATCCTCCCCATGACCGTTTGCAACCCGACATCCTGCACGTGGTGTGTAGGTGTCTTTGAGGAGTGCGTCATGCACCACTCGACAGCAGTCAGCAGCGTCGTCAGCGTGGCTCGTAACAGCAAGAGGATGGCCATCAAGGTTCATATCCCCAAGCGGTTCTCCGGAAACAAGAATGCCGCCGCCGCCCTGCGCGACGCCAGCATCCGGGAACTGGATGGCCTCCTCGATCGCGCGATGGAGGTCTACGTGGACGCCACCGTCACGGTCACGAGCAGGTTCGAGAGTATCTCCATCGGTGACCTGGCTAAGGCCAAGGTCTCCCACGGCGAGCGCTCGAACCCGGAAGACGGCGACGAAGTCGCGTTCTTCATGCCGATCACGACGCGTCTGCGCAAGGGGGGCAACCTCAAGCAGGCGATCGTGTCGGTCAAGCTGCGGATCAAGATGCGCGTCCTGGCGTACTGGACGGCATATATCCAAAAGCTGCCCGCGTAAGGCACGCTGCTGATTAACTGGCGAAACCGGTCCCACCCACACCCCTTTACGGAGTGTGCGGTGGGGCTGGCTAGCTTGTCCTCTTTCATTTCCCCCATGAATACCCCACGAAAAATGGCTGATTGTAACCGATTTGACACGATAGGTTCACGATAGGTTCATAAAATTTGTCTCAAATATTTGGTAAAATGGCCATGTTGCTTAGGTTTACACTTGATGTGAACCATATGGATGCGGCCTAACCAAGAGAGACTTTCGTCTCTCCCGCACCGTAGAGCAAATTGGCCTTAGTCACGTGGTGTGACGGGCCTAGGAAGAGTGCTACTACTATGGAACTCTCGAAATTCGGCAGCGAAACCAACATCACCGTCGGCAGCGAAAACGGTGTCTACCACCCGGTGGCCATCGTGATCGACACGCCGCAGTCGCTGGAATTCCAGGGCGACCTGGACGTCCAGAAGCTGCTCAGCGAGCAGATCGACATCCTGCAGAAGAACGCCAACGCGTTCGTCGCCCGGGTCCTCACGGACTGGGTGACGCAGATGGTGAACAAGCGCATGCTGACCAGCCAGCCCATCAGCGAGAAGCAGGTGAGCGCGGATGTCCTCGGCAACGAGACCTGCGTGCGCATCGATCACTTCCAGGGCGGTGCCATGAGGATATCCGTGTGGCTGCCCGGCGGCGTGATCTGCTCCTCGGCCAAGCCGATGGACGAACTGAAGGCGGCGCTGAACCGGCTGCGCAACCGCATCGCCGCGGACCTGAAGCAGGAAGGCTGCCAGGTCTACGCTGGTAAGGTCAACCTGCAACCGGCCGCGATCGACGCGACCCTGCTGGCCCTGGACCTCGAACTCGCGTTCGAGTAAGCGGCAGTCTTCTGCTTGCGGCTCTCTTACCAGAGCCCCAAGTGCATGGCTACGCTGTCCACGTGTTTCAACCCATCCATGCCCCTAACCGGGTGTAGGTGGGTTGAGCCGTTTTTAGGGGCATGTTTTATTCTTCGTTATTTTGGCTTTGTCGCTCCGGCGTAGGCCGGAGTCCATATCAGATAGGCAAGGCTGGATACCGGCCTTCGCCGGTATGACGGTTATTTAATTACGGTTGCCCGGCCTTTGCCGGTATGAGCAAGAATGAGGGTCATTTTTTCTTGTTACGCTTAAGCGCCAGCTTGGCGGTGAAGTTACCCACCGGTGCCTCGGCAGCGGTGCCTGTTGCAGGTGCGGGCTTCTTGGGCGATGGCGTTCGTGGTTTAGGGGTATTTTCTACGCAATCAATGTAATAGCCTTTTTCTGCCTGCTTGATTTCCAGCACATATTTTTTGACACGTTTTTCGTTGCTGTCGGTACGGCCAAATACCATCAGGTATAATTTATTGGGGCCGGGCACAGCGGCATGCGGGTATTCCTGCTGGAGCAGGGTAAGTTCGGCCTGCGCATTATCCACCGTAGGGTAGCTGCGTTTGCGCTCAATGCTGCGCAGGATCGGGTGTCCCCAGTTCGGATGCCGCTGCTGCACACGTTTGCGCTGCGGGTGCACGCTGGCATCAATATCCACTTTTTTGCAGAAAAACCCAAAGCTGTTGGGTGCGGTTTTTACGCAGTGGATTTTCAGAAAATTACCAATGACGCCTTGTTCCAGCTGTTCTTCCGTTACCTCGTAGTCGCGTATCCATAAAGTGCAGGTATCGGCATCGTCTTTATGTTCGGGATGTTTGGAAATGAAGTAACTGGCTTTGATGATTGCAAGCTGCTTTTGCGCCTGCTCATTATTGGCAAATGCGTAATGCCCTCCAAGCACGGCCTGGATGACGGGGTCTTTAATAATGGCAAAACGCTTTTTGGCGGGCATATGCTATCAGAGGTTCTATACCCTTTGATCATATAGCTTTTTTGTAAAGCAATCCTTTACGTGGCCGGTATAAAAATACCCCCATGCCGTAAAACTATTGTTGTTTTACAGCTTGTTGCTAGCTTGGATTGACGATTTTTACAATATCGTTGAGAAGCGTAAAGGCCATAAGCGTCATAAGCACAATGAACCCGAAGCGAAAACCATACTCCTGAACCTTCTGGGCAAGCGGCTTACCGCTGAGTGCTTCTACCATATAATAGAGCAGGTGGCCGCCATCGAGCAGCGGGATAGGGAACAGGTTCACCAGGCCAAGATTGGCCGACAGCATGGCAATGAGCCATAGCGTGGTATGGAAGTCCTTATCGGTTGCCTGGCCGGAAAGCTGGGCGATGCCAATAGGGCCTTTGAGATCGTGGGCGCCGCGCTGGCCGGTCAGCATCTGGCCGATTACTTTAAGCGTGGTGGTGCAGATAAGCGACGTGCGGCGTGCTGCCTCGACGACTGCCTGGCCGATATGGGCTTTCTCATATTTGATGTCGGCGCTTTTGATGCCGATAAGCGGGTGCTTTACTTTATTGCCAAGCCCGTCATCGCTTTCGACTTCCTTAGGGGTCAGCACTACCTGCATGACGGTGTCTGCGCGCTTCAGGTGAATGGTGACCGGTGTGCCAAGATTGGTGGAGATCAGATAAGGGATGTCGCTGAAGCTTGATACCTTGTCTTCATTGATCTGGAAAATACGGTCAC
>JAGVKI010000130.1 GCA_020050695.1 Alphaproteobacteria bacterium
AAAATCGCAAGGCCCTTATCAATTAATTCTCCTGTCGTGCTATCAAAAAAAGATGCATAATGCGCGTGGCGCGGACGAACCGATTCGAGTTTGCTCAAACGCTTCAGGCAGGCCAGTGACTCGCGGCCAGACAGGCGTATGACCGCCAGCCCGGATTTGGCGGGCGGCGTGCTTAAGGCAAAGATTGTATCGGTGTCGGACATAAGCTGCATTCTGGGAGTGAATGGTTGGCTGTTAGCATATCCCGGGCATTGGAGCCAGAATTTTGGCCCAGAATTTGGCAAAGAATTGAGTAGAAGGTAAGCGATTATGGCACAGGCAGTACGTATTCATAAAACCGGCGGCACGGAAGTGCTTACCTTTGAGGATGTCGATATTGCGCGCCCGGGCGCAGGCGAGGTGCTGGTACGCCAGACAGCCATAGGCATTAATTTTATTGATATTTATCACCGCACTGGGCTTTATCCACTGCCATCGTACCCTGCAGGTCTGGGCTTAGAAGCCGCAGGCGTGGTGGAGCAGGTGGGTGAGGGCGTCAACACATTTAAGCCCGGTGACCGCGTGGCCTATTGCGGCGGCGCGACCGGCGCTTATGCTACGTATCGTGTGCTGCCGGCCAGCCTGCTGGTTAAAATACCCGAAAACGTATCGGATGAAACGGCGGCGGCCGTTATGCTTAAAGGCCTGACAGCGCATTACCTGCTGCGCAATACCTTTCGCATACAAAAGGGCGATACCATTGTGATCCACGCGGCGGCAGGCGGTGTAGGGCTTTTGGTGTGCCAATGGGCGAAATACCTTGGCGCAACCGTCATCGGTACGGTCAGCACGAATGCCAAGGCAGCGCTCGCACAGCAGCATGGCTGCGACCATGCCATTATTTATACCCGTGACAACGTGCCTCAGCGCGTAAAAGAAATCACCCAGGGCAAGGGCGCAGACGTGGTGTATGACTCCGTAGGCCGCACCACCTTTATGGATTCGCTCGATTGCCTTGCCAAATTTGGCATGCTGGTGTCGTTCGGCCAGTCATCGGGGCCGATACCGCCATTTGATATTTCGGTGCTCTCGCAAAAGGGCTCGCTCTATCTGTCGCGCCCGACATTGTTCCATCACATGGCTGATCCGAAGGAATATGCCGCCAATGCCAGCGAGCTTTTTGCACTGGTGGAACAAAACATGCTGAAGGTCTTTATTGGTGATACCTATGGGCTCAAAGACGTGGCGAAGGCGCAATCCGATCTTGAGGGCCGCAAAACCACCGGCGCGTTGGTTTTAACTGTATAATCATTATATATCAGCTGGATAAATATTTCCGCCTTCAAAACAAATAATACTTTCTAAGTGCAGCCGTTGCGCTATATATACGTAAAATAGCATTAACCAGTTTGCTTGCGTATACGGGGAGTTGAAATGGCCGGTACAGATCATATTTGTGACACGCTGATTATTGGCGCCGGCCTTGCCGGCATCAGTGCCGCGCGTACGATTGAAGCCCATAACAAGTCACTCGATGGCGGCGCTCCCATCAGCTATACCGTGCTGGAAGCAGGGGATAAAATTGGCGGGCGTGTACAAAGCGAGAAGGTGGATTTAGAGCCAGGCAACTCGGTGATTATCCATCCAGGTGCGCAGTGGTTCCACGCGGATGTACGCCCGGATTCTGCCGAAAACCCATTGCTGGCGCATGTGCGCGAGTATGGCATGAAGACCTTCCATGATGATATGCCGCGTGATTTCTTCGATCGTGGGAAAAAAGGTAATTTCCTGAAAAATATGCGTAAAATCAACGAGGCGCGCAGCCTTATTGATGGGTATCAGGGCGATGACACCGACCTTGCGACGTTTTTCAATAACAGCAATCTGGGCACAGGCTCGGCGCTTGCCACCACGTTTGGTGAAGTGGAAACCGGCGCGCCGCTTTCGCAGGTCAGTACGCATGATGTGCGCGAACTGGTGGCCTGTAACCGCGGCGAATTTTCCAAAGACGGGCTTGGGCCGTTTGTAGAAAAATATGCGCAGGATATTAAGCCGCATGTGAAGCTGAACAGCATGGTCACCAAAATAAACTGGAAGCCCGATGGCCGCGAAGGTGTGGTGGTGCAAACCGCCAATGGCGATACATACCATGCCAAACGCGTGGTGATGACCACGTCTATTGGCGTGCTTAAATCGGGCAATATTGAGTTCCAGCCACCGATGCCTGCGGCGCATGCCGATAGCCTGTCGCACATCAATATGGGGAATTTTAACAAGATATTCCTGATGTTTGATAAGAAATTTAAGTTCCCGGTCAATGCCAACACCCATCTGGATGCGCATACAAGAAGCGGCCATGACGTGTTTTACTTATCGCGTGATAATGGCCAGCCGCTGATCACCACCTTCTTTGGCGGTGAACTGGCGCGGCTGTGTGATCGTGACCCGGATGCCGCTGTAAAGCTTGCCATTGATGGGCTGGCTGAAATCTGGGGTGATGATGTACGCAAGCATATTATCAAGACCAAGGTGACCCAGTGGGGTAATGAGCCGTTAGTGCAGGGCGGGTATTCGCGCGTGGAAATTGGCCATCATCATGTGCGCCAGCAGCTGGCCGAGCCGATTGGCGGCGTGCTGTACCTGGCGGGCGAGGCGATGGGCACCACCCATCCTGAGACCGGGCGTAACTGGGCGACCCATATGGCCGGTGCCAAGCTCTCGGGCGAGCGGGCAGGGCGCGAAGTGCTGCAAAGCCTGTCGCAGGGCGTGAGTGTAGGTACAGCGGGTGAGCGCAATACCAGCATGACGCGTTTTGTACGTTAGAGATTTTCGATCAGCGCGGCTTTAATCAGGTTACGCGTGTAAGCCTGCTGTGGCGCTTCGAAGATTTGCCGGTTATCGCCTTCTTCCACCACCACGCCTTTATTCATCACGATAATACGGTGGGCGATAGCACGCACCACACGCAGATCATGGCTGATAAACAGCATGCTAAGCCCGTGCTTAAGCTGTAATTCTTTAAGTAGATCAATAATTTGTGCCTGAACGGACAGGTCGAGCGCCGAGGTGGGTTCATCGAGCACCACGAACTCGGGTTTTAAGACCATGGCGCGGGCGATACTGATACGCTGGCGCTGGCCGCCGGAGAATTCATGCGGGTAGCGTTCTTTCATGTCGGGGGTCAGGCCGACCTCGCGCAGTATCTCATCGATCTCTGCGATACGTTCGGCTTCGCTTTTATGGGGGAAATGAACGCTCAAACCCTCTTCAATGATGTCACGCACTCTCATACGGGGGTTCAGGCTGCTATAAGGGTCCTGGAATACGATCTGCATCTTCTTTCGCAGATGCTGAAGCGGCTCGCTTTTGAGGTTATGTATGTCGTTGCCCAGAAAGACGATACGACCTTCGCTTTTGATCAACCGCAGCAGGGCATAGCCCAGGGTGCTTTTTCCCGATCCCGACTCTCCAACTACGCCCAGCGTTGATCCTTTCGCTACCGAAATCGATAAGTAATCTACTGCTTTTATATAACCGGAGGTGCGGCGGAATAACCCTTTAACTATCGGAAAATGAACCTTTAAATGCTCACATGCAATAACGTTGACGGGTTTGGCGGGTACCGGCACCGGATGGCCGCCCGGTTCGGAGGCGAGAAGATGCTGCGTATAGGGGTGCTGGGGAGCGGCAAACACGTCTTCTACCCGTCCTTGCTCTACGATCTGGCCCTGCGACATCACCGCCACGCGGTGGGCAAAGCGGCGCACGATGGTCAGGTCATGGGTGATAAACATGATAGCCAGGTTGTTACGCTGCTGAATTTCTTTGAGCAATTTTAAAATTTTCGCCTGGATGGTAACGTCGACGGCGGTGGTGGGCTCATCGGCGATCAGCAGGTCGGGGTTATTGGCGATGGCGATGGCGATCATCACCCTCTGGCGTTCACCGCCCGATAGCTGATGCGGATAGGCGTCGAGGCGAGTTTTAAAATGCGACAGCCCGACCGAGGCCAGCAGTTCCTGCACGCGTTCTGCAAGCGGCTTTCTGGCCAGGCTTTGATGGATGGTGATAGCCTCTTCGATCTGCTTGCCGATGGTGTGCAGGGGATTAAGCGCCGTCATCGGCTCCTGGAACACCATGCCGATACGCTTGCCGCGTATGCGCTGCAGCTGTTCATCGGTGGCGCCAATCAGCTGTTGTCCGTCAAAATGCACGCTGCCCTGAAGCTGGGCGCTGGCAGGCTGCAGGCCAAGGCAGGAAAGGGCGGTGAGCGACTTGCCCGATCCGGACTCGCCCACAATGGCCAGCGTCTCGCCCTTATTGATCGAGAAGGAAATGTCCCTCAGAATTTCGCGTGCAGGCTTGCCGCTTCCCGCTGGCGGGAAGTGTAAGCTGAGTTTGTTAATCGATAGTAATAACGTCATGATTTTGCAGCCGTCTTTATAATTTTGCGCGGGTCGTAAGCATCACGTACGGCTTCGCTGATAAAAATAATCAGCACCAGCATGACGGCAATCACGATAAATCCGGTTACGCCAAGCCATGGCGCCTGCGGGTTGTTTTTGCCCTGAAGCAGCAATTCACCAAGTGATGCCGAACCGGGTGGCAGGCCAAAGCCCAGGAAATCCAGTGTGGTCAGGGCGGTAACCCCCGCACCCATGAGGAACGGCACCATGGTCATGGCCGATACCAGTGCGTTAGGCAGCAC
>JAGVKI010000031.1 GCA_020050695.1 Alphaproteobacteria bacterium
GCGGCGGGGCAGATTTTCCTGGATATATTGCTGGCCGAGCAGGGGCCGGAGCCTACCTTGCGCCGCATGAGCGAAGCGGGCGTGCTGGGGCGCTTTATTCCTGACTTTGGGCGCGTAGTCGGCCAGACGCAGTTTAACATGTACCATGTCTACACGGTTGACGAACATACGCTGGTGGCGCTGGGCATACTGCGCGCGGTGGAAAAAGGGCAGCTTAAAACCGAACTGCCGCTGGCGACGGAACTGGTGCGCCGTATCAGCATGCGCAGGGCGTTGTACCTGGCGCTTTTCTGCCATGATATTGCCAAGGGGCGTAATAAAGACCATTCGGAACTGGGTGAGATCGTTGCCTATAAGCTGGCGCAGCGGCTGCATCTTTCAGCGGAAGAAACGGATACAGCCGCATGGCTGGTGCGTAATCATTTGTTATTTTCCAACACGGCGTTCCGCCGTGATTTGGATGATCCTAAAACCATCAAGGATTTTGTTGCCCTGGTGCGCACACCAGAGCGCCTGAAATTGCTTTTAGTGCTTACAGCGGCGGATATACGAGCGGTTGGCCCTTCGGTCTGGAATGCCTGGAAGGGCGCGCTGCTGCGTGAACTCTATGCACGCGCCGAGGAATATATGCTGTCCGGCCAGATACAGGCCAAGCAGTCGCAGGCGGGCGCGTTTGAAAAAGACCTGCATAAGCAGCTGCCCGAATGGAGCGAGGATGAAATTCATCGCTATGTCACGAGCGGTACGCCGGCCTTCTTTGCCGGGTTTGACCTGAAGCGTCACGGCATCATTGCGCGTATGGTACGCGAAGCCGAGCAAAATGAGTTGCCGCTGCTCATGGACACGTACCATGACTATCCGCGTGCCATTACCGATATTATCCTGTGCGCGCGCGATCATTCAGGCTTGTTTTCCAAAGTAGCGGGCGCTATGGCGCTGGCAGGCGCGAACATCATCAACGCCAAGGCGTTTACGCTTAAAAGCGGGCTGGCAATTGACGTGTTCCAGGTGCAGGACGCCACCGGGCAGGTATTCGACAAGCGGGAAAAATTAGCCAAGATGTCGGTCTATCTAGAGCAGACGCTGACGGGCGAAATTGATCCGGCGAAAATGTTCGCCCGCCGCAGGCAGACGGCGCTTAAACGCGTGCGCACCTCGGCCCCTGCACTGGGGCATGTGCATATTGATAACGAAGCGAGCAATATCTGCACGGTGATTGAAATTACCGCGCGTGACCGCACAGGGTTTCTGTACGATGTCACCCATACACTGACCGATCTGGGGCTGATGATTGCCACTGCGCATATTTCCACTTACGGCACGCAGGTGGCCGACGTGTTTTATATCAAAGATAATTTTGGCATGAAGGTCACGCATGAAGCCAAGCTGAGGCAGCTTAGTGATGCACTGATGCAGACGCTGCGTATTACCTGAAATAATTAAGGCTGTGCGTGGAGGTATTTCTGAATCAGCTTGCCCAGATCCTGGGTGAGCATCGTGCCTATCTCGCCGCCTTCGCCTTTGATCCGGCCTGTGAAAATCACACTGATTGCCTGGATATGTTTTTCGATAATAATCAGGTGGTGCTTGTTTTCTTTGTTATAATGGCGGTGGCAGAAAATATACAGCATACCGGCAATTTCAGAGCCGCGTGAATAACCAAACGTGCCAGCGCGTGATTTGATCGCCAGCGCGGAATCCTTGATGATATTCACAAATTTCTCAGCGTAATCAGGGCTTTGAATCAGCTGGCCGTATGTGTGTTCCAGCATGGCCACGTCTTTCATGATAGCGGTCAGGAATTCATCTTCTTCGTTTTTGATTACCGATTCGCTCTGATTTAGGCTATCTGGGGTTATGATCATCTGCGGCGGTATATCCAGGCCGATTTTTTTCTTCAGGGCGTAATCGGGCATGATCATACGCGGCATGTCATCAAGGATGATTTGTTTCAGATGTTCTTTGGGTACGACGACCGGTGGCTTGCGCACGATGACTTCGCGTGTCTCATCGGGATCAGGAGGAAGGGTAAGGGAACTGATGCGGCGGCGGTCAGGGCCGATAAAATTCTTGCTGATGATAAAGCCGCGCGGATCTTCCACTACGGCGTAAATTCGCTCCAGCAGGGTCTTGGCGGAAAAGGGTTTGATCACATATTCGGTGATGCCGGAGTTGCGCGCCAGATCGATATTGCGGCGCTCGTTTTCTGCGGTCAGCATGATGATAGGAATGGTGCGGTTTGGCGAATCGAGCGACTGGCGCAGGTAAATGGCAAGGTCGATACCGCCCATGGTTTTCATCGTCCAGTCGGTGATGACGATGTCGATGGTTTCTTCTTTCATCAGGTCGATGACTTCAAGCCCGTCATGCACGATATATACGCGGCGGCAGCCGATAGCGATCATCAGCTTGCGGATGAGAATGGCGATTTTATGATCGGCATCGGCGACAACAACCGTTACATTCTCAAAGAGCGTACTCGCATTAAGAATGGATGGTTTGCCGAGCTCTGTCACTTGCGACTTCATATGGTTAGCGTTTAAATGGCGACGTAAATTACTTAATTTAGTCGGAAAAGCGTTTATAATCCATTAACTGCGCACGCTATGCGAGTGGCAAAGACAGGAAATCGCGAATAAAGGGAATGGTCATTTTTTTGCGCTGCGACAGGGCCGCCTGATCAAGTGATGATATTAAGCATTTGATTCGTATGTAAGAACGGTCAATGCGTGGCAGCAGGTAGCCAATAATATCATCTTCTACCTTCAGCTGGCGGTCAGCAAATTGTTTGCGCAGCAGCGCTGCTACTGCCTCATCATCCGCATCGCCAATAGCGGCCGCTGGCAGGGCAAGCAGCCGCGACGAC
>JAGVKI010000107.1 GCA_020050695.1 Alphaproteobacteria bacterium
CATGGCCAGCAAACCCAAAAAACTGGAAGCAAGCATTCGCAAAGGCCTGACCCCGCCGCAGGAAGAATATGATCATCTCCCAGAAGGCGCAGAGATACTTGACGGCCCTGCCCCCGCTAATGACAACGGCGCCATACGCACCGGTGATTATAAGAATGGCACGGTGGCGCTTAGCCGCGAGGTGTTTTTAGACAATAACGGCATGCCGTTCATGGAACTTGGCATGTTCAGTGAGCCTGATAAGGCGTTGCTCAAAGCCACGCAGTGGAATTTTCCGACCGCTACTCGCACAGAGCCCCTTCTGGATAATATGGATGCCTACTGGGATAAACTCTGCGAGGAACTGGATGTCGTCAGCAAACAAAGCCGCGCTTACAGCCTGATTAAATCACGCGGCAATAGCGATAAGGCAGAGAATTTTGCTCAAAAAACCGCTTATTTCCTGGCAGATAATTTGTTGAGCCAGCCGCTTGAAGACAATAAATTTATCCGCCAGAACCTTACCGACGACATGCCCGCGCTGACCACTATCAACCAGCGTTATAAGGCGGTGCGCCAGGCGGCAGGCGAACTGGATATGAATCTGGATAACTTTGAAAAGATGGTGCTGCGCCTGAGTTCCGATATGCATAATGCCATGAATGGCTATGACGATATCCGCATGGGCATGGATAAGCAGCCACCAGCACAGCTGGCAGGCGGCGGGGAGGAGGAATTTCACCCGGCTGATGATCATGATGACGACAAACCCAAATGGGAACCAGAACCTTCCGACGCATGGAAAAAGGGATCTGAAGATGTTATCCCTGCCCATGCATGGGAAAACGAACGCGATAAAGAAGAATCACAGCATGACGACCATAAGAATCTGCTGGTAACGGAACTGCTCGACCAGTTGAACGGCTTTATCGGAACCGCAGACCAGATATGGATGCAGGCAGCCACGCAGCTTGGCAAATCGGAGAAGATTTCCATTCCTGAAAAACAGTTTGAAACGCTGCGTTACTGGATGGAGGAAACCGAGGCCGCCTATGATGCCCTGAAGAAAAGCACCGAAAACGACCCGGATAATTTCAAACTGCATGACCTATTTGAAGGGCTGGAAGATGAAAAAACCGGGTTCGTAATGCAGATGCAGAAAATCGTGAGCACCGCCTCCCGTCCGGATTTACTGGAAGACACGATTAAGCGCGCATTGCCAAAAAGCCAGGACAAAACCGGTTAACCACGTAAACATCCCTTAATCTTTACTCGCTATCATATGCTAAATGCTGCTATATGGCTCTTTGAGATAACTATACGGAAATTACACGCGTGTTCATAAATAGACTGACACCCGCGGAAGAAGCGGCTTTATATAGTGACGCGGAAGAAATCTCTAAAATCTTTAACCGCTTAACCTCTGACTGGTGGCTATCACATGGCTCTTTATACGGCGCCTATTGCTGCAAGGGGCGCCTTCCCTGGGATGATGACCTTGATATTGCATTCCCGCGCAGTAAATTAGACGCCCTGCTTGAGGTGCTGCGTTTTTCCGGATGGAAATGGTATCGCATTAATTCCTTTGTGCTCAAGGTATGGCGGCCTGAGGCAGCACTTTATAAAACGTCCTGGCCCTGGTCATGGCCATTTATAGATGTTGCCCTTTATGATGAATTCCCGCTGCGAAAAACGATAGTGGTAGAACATTGCCAGAACACCAAGTTCGCATTATTTAACGTCAAAGATCTTATTCCAACGCAATTAACGGATTTTGGCGCCTTAAAAATGCCTATTCCTGCATATCCTGAGAAATATCTCGATGAGATATACCCGCCATGGCGGGAAAGGGCGCGATCCAATGGGTGGGATCACAGAAATGAGAGAGCCAATAAAGATCCTGCTGTATGGCTACCCAATGAGAAAATAAAAGAGATATTTCCCTCATTCCAAGTGCCTGAAAAGCCTAAGGCCAACGAAGCAAAGCCCGCATAAAAAGGCCTATCCGCTAACGCTTGTCTTCTTTCAAAATCGCCATGTTATCGATAAGGTTGGGGTATGGCCTGCCCGCTTCCTCAGCGCGCGCGCGGGCGCGCTCCTTCTGTTCAGGTGTCATTTTCTGCGGCGGCTTACTGCTTTTTTTACGCTTTTTCCATGGCGGCGTTTCGGGCTTTTTTTGCATGTCATTTACTTGCGCTTGGTTTTAAGCGACGCGGCACTGCCAGCGGCGACCATGCTCACTTCGATTTTAGTGATCATGTTACGCAGGCGCGCCGCTTCTTCAAACTCAAGGTCAGAAGCCGCCTCCAGCATCTTCTGGCGCAGGGCAAGCAGGTATTTGTCTTTATCCTTACCGTCGGCCTTTACATCGTATTTCTTCAGTTTGGTATCGACGGTGTAATGATCATGCTCATATACGGACTCGATAATCTCACCGATTTTCTTGGTAATGCTGGTAGGGGTAATGCCATGCTCCTTGTTATAGGCTTCCTGCTTGGTACGGCGGCGGTCCGTCTCGTCGAGCGCGATACGCATGGAGTTGGTAATGCGGTCTGCATATAAGATTACATTACTGTCGATATTACGCGCGGCGCGGCCAATGGTCTGGATCAGCGAGGTAGCAGAACGCAGGAAACCTTCCTTGTCGGCATCCAGAATCGCCACCAGCCCGCACTCAGGAATATCAAGCCCCTCGCGCAGCAGGTTTACCCCGATCAGCACATCAAACTTGCCCAGGCGCAGATCGCGGATAATTTCAATACGCTCGAGCGTATCCACGTCCGAATGCAGGTAACGCACGCCAATGCCCGCTTCGTTCATGTAATCGGTCAGTTCTTCGGCCATGCGCTTGGTAAGCGTTGTAACCAGAACACGCTGCTTCTTCTTAATGCGCAGATGGCACTGCGCCAGCAGATCATCCACCTGGGTGGCAACCGGCCTGATCACGCATGGCGGATCGATCAGCCCTGTCGGGCGAATGACCTGCTCGACGAATACGCCCTCAGTGCGCGCCATTTCCCATTTACCCGGTGTTGCCGACACAAATACCGTTTCCGGGCGGCGCTCATCCCATTCCTCGAATTTGAGCGGGCGGTTATCCATACATGACGGCAGGCGGAAGCCGTATTCCACCAGCACCGACTTGCGCGAACGGTCGCCGCTATACATCGCGCCGATCTGCGGCACGGTCACATGGCTTTCATCAATAAACAGCAGCGCATTGTCCGGAAGATACTGAAACAGAGTCGGCGGTGGCTGGCCGGGAGCCGTACCCGCCAGGAAGCGTGAATAATTCTCAATGCCTTTGCAGGTTCCGGTCTCCACCAGCATTTCCAGATCGTAGGTGGTGCGCTGCTCGAGGCGCTGGGCTTCGACCAGTTTATTGGCCTTGTGCAGCAACTCGAGCTGCTGCTTGAGTTCGGCTTTTATCTGGCCGATAGCACGATCAATGGTAGGCTTCGGGGTAACATAATGGCTGTTGGCATAGATGTCGACATCTTGAAGTTTTACTTTACGTTCCCCGGTTAAGGGGTCGAATTCACTGATAGATTCGACTTCATCGCCAAAGAAACTGATACGCCATGCAGCGTCTTCAAAATGCGCAGGAAACAAATCGATATTGTCGCCGCGCACACGGAAGGTGCCACGGGCAAAGTCCATATCGTTACGTTTATACTGGAGTTCGACCAGCGTCTTGATCACGTCCTTCTGGGGGATGGTCTGGCCGGTATGAAGCCTTAGCACCATCTGCGAATACATCTCGGCAGAGCCGATACCGTAAATGCATGATACCGAGGCCACCACGATCACGTCCTTGCGCTCCAGCAGCGAGCGGGTAGCGGAGTGGCGCATACGGTCGATCTGTTCGTTGATCGATGAGTCCTTCTCAATATAGGTATCGCTTTTGGCTACATAGGCTTCCGGCTGGTAGTAATCATAGTAGGAAACAAAATATTCCACCGCATTATTGGGAAAGAAGCTTTTCATTTCGCTGTAAAGCTGCGCCGCCAGCGTTTTATTATGCGCCATAATCAAAGCCGGGCGCTGCATGCTGTTGATGACATGCGCCATGGTAAAGGTCTTGCCCGATCCGGTAACCCCAAGCAGCACCTGGTCACGATCGCCCGCCTGCACACCCTTTATAAGGCTTGCAATGGCAGTCGGCTGGTCACCGGCCGGTTTATAGTCCGATATCAGTTCAAATGGTTTATGCATGAAACGCTTTATTATTAGTTATTTGCCCGGCGTGCTTTCCGTGCGCGGGGCTGCGGAAGGCCTTTTCGGGCTGGGTTTTGCCGATTTAACGGCTGCTGGCTTGGGACCGAAATTAAAACCGTTATCTATCACGGTTACGAATGGCGGCCCAATCAGTATTATTATAAATGAGGGTAAAATACATAAAATCAAGGGGATCGTTACAAGCGCCGGGATTTTAGCCACTTTATTTTCCGTTTCCAGCAGGCGGGTGACGCGCTGGTCTTCGGCCAGTACGCGCAGCGTATCGACCAGGCTGGTGCCAAAACGCTCGGTTTGGATAAGCGCCGCTACCAGTGCTCGGAAAGGCACAATATCGGCGCGGTCGGCCAGGTTTTGCAGCGCCTGTACGCGGTCGGCCAGCAAGGTCAGTTCCAAACGTGTGCGATCAAGTTCCGTTACGATCAGCGGGTGCACCACGTCCAGTTCGCGGCTGGCGCGCGCAAGCGCTGCATCCAGGCCAAGGCCGGATTCAATGCATACCAACAACAGGTCGAGCACTTCCGGAAAATAGCGCAGCAAAATACGCTGGCGCTGCTTCTTGCGGCGGCGCATGTAAATATCCACGCCCGAGCGCGCTGCGATATAGCACAGCACCGAAAGCCCGATATACGACAACAACCCAAACTTACCCAGATTGCCGACAATAAAAATACGGGCCCATATACCCAGCGCAGCAGCCAGCAGCAACGGCTGGATAATACGGTTATACAGGATGATGTAATTTATCGCCGCTGGCGACTGAATGCCCGCCGACATCAGCTGCTGGTTACGTTTTTTGCGCTCTTCGTCGCTCATACCAAACCAGGAGGCCAGTTTTTCTATCGCGTCATTAAAGCTGACGCCTGGGGAATGGCCTGCATCCTCGCCCACATAAAGCCCTGCCTTGTTTACGCGGGCGCTGAATTTATCGGAGCGCAGCAAATTCACCAGCGACATATAGATGGTGAAAACACCTACGCAGATAATGGCATAAATCATGTATTCGGTTGTAAACATCCCCTATACCTCCGGGGTGACGAGGCGCCACACAATGGTCGCACCAAGAACCAGAATACCAATGGCGCAACCGAGCATGATATTGCCGGTATTGGTATTGAATAGCGGCTCCAGATGCTTTGGCTGCAACAGATGGATAATGCCAAACAGCGCAGGCGGCATGGAACCCAGCACATAGGCTGTGGCGCGGCCTTCCGAGGTCATTGCTTTTATCTTCATGCGCAGGTGGCGGCGCTTGCGGATAATGCCGGAAAGATTGTTGAGGCTTTCTGACAGGTTACCGCCTACATCCTGCTGTACGGTAAGCATCACCACGAAAAAACGCACGTCCGGCTCATCTACGCGCTGTGACATGCGCACCAGCGATTCGATAAGGCTGCTGCCATAGGCTGTTTCATCGGCGACGCGCTTGAATTCAGTGCTCACCGGCGGCTGCATATTTTCTGCCACCATGCGGATAGCGCCGTTAAGCGGATAGCCCGAGCGTACGCTGCGCACAATCATGTCGAGCGCATCGGGAAACGCGGCCAGGAAAGCGTTGTTACGTTTGCGTATGCGGCGTTTGACGCGCCAGTAAGCCGTGAAATAGGCAATGGCCAATGCCAGCACGATGCCTTTAATCCCCAGGCCGCGCAACAGAAACGACATCAGGATAAAAATAACAACCTGCACCACCAGGAAACGTTCAACCTGATGGCCAATGCCCGCACGTTGCATGAGCGGATAGAATTTTTTGGAACCCGGCAGGAGAAAGAACAGGCGGGTCAGATTGGTTTCTTCAAACCCCTGGCTACGCAGGATGGACGGCGCATCGACTGCCGCCTGCGCCTCAGCCTGGCTATCGCTTTCCAGCGCCATCATCATATTCTTGGTGTGTTCGGTGGGCTTGGCCGTCATGCGCTTTGGCATAAGCGCCAGGATCACGCAGTAGATTGCGATACTGAAGAGAGCAGCAACAATGAGTGATTGCATGCTGTCCCCCGCCCCTTACGTTGCCTGAAGGCAGGCCAGCATTTCTTCTTCCTTGCTGAAATAGGCCGCCTGGGTCAGGAAACGCGGCTGTGCGCCGGTAGCGTAATATTTGCCGCGCAATACACCGTCATCGCCCATACCTTCAGGATGGAAACCAAACAGGGTCTGCGTTACAAGCCTGTCGCCGTCAAGCCCGCTTACTTCATCGATCTGCACAATACGGCGCCTGCCGTCACGCTGACGCGCCACCTGCACAATCATATGCACGGCACTGGCAATCTGTGTTCGCAGGCTGCCCATCGAAAGCTGTACCGCTGACATGCCCACCAGGTTTTCAATACGGCTGAGCGCATCACGCGGGGTATTGGCGTGGATGGTGGCCATAGAACCATCATGTCCGGTATTCATGGCAGAGAGCACGTCGATCACTTCATCGCCGCGAATTTCACCGATGATAATACGGTCAGGGCGCATACGCAGGGCGTTTTTAACCAGCGCGCGCTGGGTGACTTCCCCTACGCCTTCCATATTAGGCGGGCGGGTTTCCATGCGCAGCACATGCGGCTGCTGCAACTGCAATTCAGCGGCGTCTTCAATGGTCACCACGCGTTCACCATGGTCAATGCTGCCCGAGAGCGCATTAAGCAGCGTGGTTTTACCGGAACCCGTACCGCCGGAGACAATAATATTCAGGCGAATGAGGCCGCAGATTTCAAGAAACGTTGCCATCTCATCGCTCATCGAGCCCACACGCACATAATCGCGCAGGCTAAACTTGGTCTTGCGGAATTTACGGATGGATACCAGGCAGCCATCGAGCGCCAGTGGCGGGATAATCGCGTTGAAGCGCGAACCGTCCGGCATGCGCGCATCCACCATGGGGCTGGATTCATCGATACGGCGGCCCACGATGGATACGATCTTCTGGATGATATTCAGCAGGTGCTTTTCATTGGCAAAACGAATATCAGTCAGCACGATCTTGCCCTTGGTTTCTACATACACCTGCTGGGAACCGTTAATCATGATGTCGGAGATTTCGGGGTCGGACATCAGCACCTCGAGCGGCCCAAAACCAAGCAGGTCATTTACCGCCTGATCCTTAAGCAGCGCCATCTGCGGAGCGGTCAGCGGAATGCGCACTTCCTGCGCAATCAGACGGTCGCATGCATCGCGGATACGTATTTTCTTGGCTTCGTCAGGAAGCCCTTCCAGCGAACTAAAATCGATACGCCCGATCAGCGCATTGCTCAGCTGCGCCTTGGCCGTTAAATATTCTTTGGTCTGAAGCTTGGGATCATTGAAAAATAATCCCACCTGCCCTTGCCTGCCGGACATCATTTCCTTTGCGGAAAACAGCGCGCTGCTCGCGCCGTCAGACGGCCCCTGCTCTACAGGAAAGGCTGGCGTCAGGTTTGCTCCGGGAGTTGATTTTTTGCCAAACATGGTTTCGCTTAATCGCCCTTCTTATCAAATAAGGCCTTAAGGCCGCTTTTCTTCGGCTGCACAGGCTCTGCTGCTGCCGTTTCCACCGCTGCCACGCCTGGCTGATAGCGCGAGGCAAGCATGTGTGCAATAGCATGGA
>JAGVKI010000297.1 GCA_020050695.1 Alphaproteobacteria bacterium
CTGCAGCTGCGCTTCCATCATAGGCTGCTGCTGACGAACCGCGTCTCTTACCTCTGCGCCATGCTGCGCTGCCAATACTTGATGCGCCGCTGCCGTTTGCTCGTAATCTGCACGGAAACTGCGCACTTCTACAGGCTTGCCGTCCTTGGTTTTGAACTGCGTGCTCTCTAAGCCGCTCATTGTCTTGCCCGTCACCGGATCGGTAATCTGCCTGTTACCCTCAATGGCCACAAGGCCGCGATCCATTTCCGCCATCTGCCTTTGCATATGCAGAAGCTTGCCAATATCGTTACTTTTTGCGTGACGGTCTTCCTGCGTGAACATGTCAACCAGAGCAAGGGGCTTTGAAATACGTGCAAGGCCCGCTTCATACTGGAACTGTGCATTGTTCAACTGCTCTGCATTACGATAGCGCTCATCCCAGCCATTGCGCTTGAGGAGGGCATCGAATTCAGCCTGAACGTCACCGCGCGCGGTGCGGATTTGCGTTGCAAGCTGATCGGGCGTGGCATTTTCCGTCGTCAGCATTACATGGTCTGGATTCTTGCGCCTGGTATATTCATTGGATGTCCTCACCGCAACGCCAAGATCCTGCCACCCGCTGGATTTTGGATAATCCCAGTTAGCAGGAGCTGCGGCAAGACGCTGCTGCTGCGCTTCAAAATACTGTTTGGTTACATCCGCAGGACGCTCTAAATACGCATTATCCTCTTTGGTTTTATTATCCAGCACCGCACCTGCAAACTGGTAGGTATTATACACCTCATACACTTCGACGCCGGTAGCCGCGATAGCAACCACGCTGCCCACCACAGGCACTGGCTTTAATGCACCCGCAATACGCGCGCCGACCAGCACTTCCGGCGCCACCTGCGCCAGCTTGGCCGTAGCCAGCACCATGCCGCCGGTACCCGCATAGGTTTCACCAAGCGCCATACTGCCCTGCACATAACCCATGGTACTGGTGGCGCCTTCATGGCTGAAATGCTCATAGGCCTGCATACCGCGACCCGTAGCGCTCACCAGCATCAGGCCATTGCCCATCACACCAAAACCGCCCGAAAAGCGCCCAGCGTTACCAAGGGAACCTGTCTTGGAATATTGGTCTATAAGTTTGCTGGCCGCCTGGTCGCCCTGCTGGGCAAGCTTGCTGTAATGGGCAACATTGCGGTGCTCAAGCACTTCCGTTATCAGGCCGCCCGTACCGGACGTACCCATGGTAGCGCCCAGCACCGTTTTTCCGGTATTGCCTTCCTGCAGGCCATTTGCAAATTCTGCCCAACCAATGGCCGCTGGCGCGACATGGAAACTGCCGGTGGTCAGCGGATTGCTGGCAGCGCGGGTAACAATATCAGGACGCCTTGGCACTACTGCTTCAGACACAACAGGCGCAGCCGCTACTACAGGTGCATCAGGCACAGTAACGGCAGGCGCTGCAGGACGCGCGGGAGGCGCTGGATCAGCAGGTGCACCGATAGGCTGTAACGGAATCGTATCAGTAGGTGTCAATGCAGGCGCTGCAGGACGCGCGGGAGGCGCTGGATCAGCAGGTGCACCGATGGGCTGTAACGGAATCGTATCGGTAGGTGTCAATGCAGGCGCCGTACTGGCAGGAACTTTTTGTGCGTCCTTGACTGGCTCCACCGGTGGCAAAGGCAGGTCCTTAGTGGCAGCATTTTTTGAGTCTGCCGGATCAACAGGAGTGGGCTCATCATAATGAATATTGCTCGCGTATTTCGGATCAACTGGTTTTCGAGCAGGCGCGGCATTGACATCCGGAATAGGCTGCTGCGTATCCACCATATTGACCAGGCGCACAATGTTGATGGCGCTGCTGCGTGCATTGCGTATGCCTTTTTCCTCAGCCGTGAGTTCAAAATGCAGGTCTTGATTTTGCGCTATTGCAAGCGCCTTCGCTGTTTCGTAGCGCGCTATCAGCGCTTCATTGGCCGTCTGCGCATTGGTTTCGATGCTGTGGTTCAAATGGCGAATGCTTGATTTCGAGTCGCCTTCTATCAGGGGCGTATCCAGCCACTGTGTGTTAGGGTATGCAGCCTGCAGTTTCTGGACCTGTTCGCTCAGCTTGAGCATGTCAACATTCGTTCTGGGATTGAGGCGTGCATCCGCTTCCGGCGTTACCGCAATATTGCCTTCACGGATGCGCGTTAGCGTATCAAAAACTGCTTTTTTCTCCGCCGCCAGTTTCGGATCAAATGCCGCAGGGCGCGGCGCTTCTGCGGGCGGCGTATCAACCGACGGCAGGCCTTTTGCGCGTGTAGGTTTTTCCGGCTCTTCTGCTACCGGCGGCAATGGCAGGTCCTTTGTACTCTCACCACCTAAATCATACGTCCCGCGCGTAAATTCAGAAGCGGTTACGGGCACAGCGCGATCAGTGATAACCTTCGGCAATGCAAACTCTTCAATCATCACACGATCAGCGCTGATCGGCGTTGCCGACATACCACGCTCACGCAGTGCAATCATCAGCTTGGCACGCTGCTCTTCTGGAACCGATTCCATATCCAGCGCATACATTTTCTGAGTTCCGCGATCCGCTACTATCCATTTTTGTTCACTGAGCAGCTTGAGGGCATTTTTTGCAGCCGGTGTATTTTCATTCAGTTCACCGGTTACTACCGTTCTCCAGTCCTGCTGCCCCTGAATGGTAAGTGAGCGCATGTATTTTTCATAACCCACCTTTTGCATCTCAACAACGGCAGGGTCAGCAGCAGGCGTATTGGCGTGAAAAAGCGATGCGTTGGGCTTGTCGATGAATGTGTTGATATCCGGCACAGGCGGCAGCGGCCTGCCTGCCTTTGCAGCCTCCGATGCATCCATGGCATCGAGCATCATGCCGCGCATGGTGTTTTTTACCGCATGGCCAGTCGCTTCCGTGTAGGAAAATTTACCTTCCTGGTTGGGCGAAGGGCTTACGGGCCGTTCAAATGGCACGGCGTCATGGCCATTCGGGTTCACCCCTGTTAACACCGCGTATTGCTTGCCGTCGCGCTGTATGATCTTGGTATCGCCATCATGCTTTTGAGGGTTGTACGGTACTTCGTAGCTGTACTCCGTAGGCAAAGTAACCATAAGAACAGCTTCATTAGCCCCTATCCTGGCTTTAGACGTGCCCTGGCCATCATTCACACCTTCTGCTGGTACAAATCCCAGATGTTTCAGGGGCCCACCTTTACGGGAATCGTCGCCACTAAGCAGCGTATCATTATGATTGATCACATGCAGTGCGCTGACGCCGGTTGGCTTCTGGCCCTCCCCGCGCTGTTGCAGCCCAATTGCGCTGTAGTTGACCGTTTTCAGGTTAGGCATGATTTCCTGGGTGATGACCTGAGGCGGGAATCCTTTTTGTTCCAACTGGTGCATCATGGCATTGGGCAAGCCATCGGCAACATAACTGCCCATGCTCATACCGCTGACCACTTTCGTGCGAAGCGCCGTCTGCAGGCGTGCCACCTCTGCCTTCTGCTCGGCTGGCGTCATCGAATTATAGTCTTTGACCTCACCAATGATGGCGGTGGACAGCTGCTCGGTGAGCGGCGAAAAACCACCCGGCCCGTTCATAGCAAAGCGCTTGAACGCATCGGGGTCAGATTGGAAATCCGGATAGGTAATCACGACCACATTCACCTTATCGGCCGCCAGGCCAGGGCCACCGATCTTACCCAGTTCCTTGGCAATAATCGGCTCAATGAATTTGTCATTAGGCTTGCTATGGGATGCCAGAATGCCCGGAAGCACAATCAGGGTTGGCTTAGTGGGCTCAAGTACCGTTCCTTGCGGCAGGGTGCTGGCAACCAGCCGTGGCTTGCCTTCAGCTATCTCGATACGGCCAGTGCGTATTTGCAGCGATTCAACCGGCAAGGCAGGCTGCGCTGCCTCGCGTATGGGAGCAGCTGGCGGGGCTACCCTCGGCAGGGGTATTGCATCAGTGGGGGCTGGCGGCGCGACCTTGGGAAGTGGCAGATCTGTGGTTTTATCAGGATCGACTGCAGGCGACGGCACTGCAGCTGGTTTAAATTCCGTTGTCCTGTCGTTTGGGTCCGCCATTAAGCCGCCAATATATTTGCTCTATATCTTAGCTATTATAGCAGGTGGGTAGTTAAAATTTTAACAATAATCGACAGACTGAGGAAAATTCAATATATTGATATATATCATTATATATATGAATTATTCATGACAGGGCCCAAAGATAAGTAATATGAAATAGTACCCTTTAGTATTTAACTGTTAACATATTAATGCTATTGATTAGAGGTACCGCCATTGAGTCCGTAAGACAGGTGGTGTATAATCCTTACTACAAAATACGGGGACAGAAATGAACGAAGAAGCTGATATTAAAGGCAAAATCACAAATCTGGCTTTTGATAAGATGCAAGGACAGGCTATGGCCGTCAGCTTTAAGATAATGTCCGCCGATGGCAAAAACATGTCACACCCTTCTGCCGCTAAGTTGCTTCCCTGGGATCAGCTAAAAGAATTTGAAGCGCTGGCCGGTGAACCGATCACATTCCAGTCTGGCGAACTGTATGAAATTGCAAAAAACACGACTGGCAGGGTGCTGATGCGCAGCGTGCCGGAAGCAGGCGATATGGGCGACATGAAGATCGAACTACTCTACGTGCCGCACGCAGACAAACCGCTGACCAAAGAAAGTGAAGCCGCCGCCTTAAAACAGGTGTCGCAGCTCATGCAGCAGACCGGTGTTATCGAATATCCTGAACTGGTTGGTTTCAATGAAGCGATAAAGCGTGAACTGGATATAGGCGGCATGCACGCGGCCAAATAAGCCTTGGTTACGACTCGCTGACCAGCACCTTGTCGATACGGTTCCTGTCCATATCCATAATTTCAAAACACAGATTGCGCCAGTGAACCTTATCGCTTTCCTTGGGTATGTGGCCAAACTGCGCCAGCAGAAAACCAGCGACCGTACTGAACTGTCCTGATCCTTCCGCCAGATTCCTGACACCGAGCAATTCTTCCGCCTCGTGAATGGCAAGGCCGCCATCGAGCAGCCAGCTTCCATCATCACGCTGGATGCCGGTATAATCTTCACGGTGCTTGGGCTCAGGCAGCACACCTACAATGGCCTCCATGATGTCTTTAAGGGTAATGATCCCCTCTAACCCACCATATTCATCAATCACCACCGCCATATTCGATGTGGACTGTTTGAACTTTTCAAGCGCCTCAAGAATGGAAGACTTGTCAGGCACGGTAATCGGCTGCTGGGCAGCGGCGCGCAGATTTATGCTATCAGGTTTATCGATGTGAAAAAGCAGGTCCTTGGCAATCACCACACCAACGACCTTTTCCACATCCCCCTCACATAAGGGATAACGCGAGTGCCTGCTTTCCTGCATCTTGGCAATGATGGATTCCGCCGCTTCATTCATGTCAATCCACACCACATCCTGCCGGTGGGTCATGATGGACGTCACACGTATGTCATGCAGGCGCATGACGCGCTCCATCATCTGACGCTCCTGCTGGTCAAACACGCCAGACTCGGTGCCTTCAGCGATGACGGCTTTTACTTCCTCTTCGCTGACTTTGTTTTCCGCAGCCGCCGCTTCCCCCATTAGCCCAAGCACCAGCTTGTTTGAGCGGTCCAGCAGGTAAATAAGCGGTGTTGCCATAGTGGCGAGCATTCTTAAGGGGCGCGACACCACGCAGGCAATAGCCTCGGCATTTTTCAGCGCCAGCTGTTTAGGCACCAGTTCGCCAATAATCAGCGAAAGATACGTCACCACGATCACCACAAGCGCAATAGCCAATTCTTCGCCATGTTCTGCAATTAGAGGAATCGCGGATAAATACTCGCCCAGCGGCTGGGCTATGGTCGTGCCGCTATACGCGCCGGACAAAATGCCAATCAGCGTAATACCAATCTGTACGGAAGACAAAAAACGGCTGGAATCGTCAGCCAGTTCGAGTGCAACCCTTGCGCCTTTGCTGCCCGCTTCGGCCATCACACTGAGCCTTGCGCGGCGGGCAGATACGACGGCAAGTTCCGACATGGAGAAAAATCCGTTTAGGATAATCAGAAACACAATAATCAGAACGTCGAGATACATGTATGCCTTAGGCTTGTTTGCAATGACTATAGCAATACTTTAGATCCCGCCGTTTTTACAGCAAAATACATATCATCTGCAAAGAGATGCAATAAGCCCGCTACTCTGTGATGCTTGGGTAACCATATTTTTCAGCCATTTGCTGTATCTGCAGGTTATTGCCGACTGACCAGTTATAATTGGATAAACTACTCTTTTGCGATCCAAGCCATGGGATGATGATGCGATGGCGGCCCACCGTCTTATAGCGTATACCATTTTTAGTGCCGATCCAGAATATGCCGACATCATCTGCGTAAGGTGATAGTTCCAGCATAGCCTTACGATCCCCGGCAGAATGCGCAAGCGCACCAGGCGGATATATAATCCCGCCGCCACTGGTAGGGAAAAGGGCTGTGTATTTTCCGCGCAGCCGCGTATTCATCGTCCACTCATTGTAGGATTTGAACTTACCCTGTTCATCGGCCGCAATCATGTGCGCTCTATGACAGCTGGCAACGCCTGACGTATCTTTGATACCTTCTACCAGTTCTTCCAGCCATGTCGGCCAGTAATATAAATCATCATCGGCGGTGCAGATATACGCATCGGGAAATGCGTCCAGCGCCGGCAGTATTTTTTTATAGGATTTAATATCGTCAGCGGTACGTATCTCAAGCCCCAGCCGCTTCATATTCAATATCTCTTGGGGTAAATACGCCATATCCTCTGGGGCAACCCATAATACCACATGATCGGGCCGGATTGTTTGATTAAGCAGACAATAAAGTGAATACGCCAGCACCTTAAAACGTGGCCGGTATGAAGTCAGTGAAAGCACCAGCACGCCTGGAAGCAAGTGTGGCTTGGCATGAACATGAGAATGCCACGGCGCCGCCCAAGCAAATCCAGGCCGCCTGGATAGGCGGATGCGGCTGCTAAACCACGAGGATAAAAGCGCATGCCATGTTTTCAATATGTATTTTTTCCCATAAGCATAAATAGACAATTGGTTCTGCACTTCTACCATCCTTTGCAGTTTATTGTCCTTGGTATCCGCTAGCGACTGAGTGCGAATTACTGTTTTTGGGGGAGCACAGCTTGATTTACATCCGCAGCTTATTTATGCATTTGGCCTAAAATAGGCGTTATACGCAATAGTGATAAAGTATTTACTTCTGCAATATGTATTTTAGGTTGTATCGGCACATAAAAACCCGCCTAAGATAGGCGGGTTTTTTATTTTGCAGGCTATGATTTCCCTAAGCACCGCTTGTCTTACGCGGTTCACTGCCACGCATAACAACACCGGCTTTCAGGAAACTCAGCACACCATATAAATGACGGTGCAAATCACCCGGTTTACGACTGGTGATGAACTGCCCATCTTCTACCAGCGCTTCATCGATAAACGTACCGCCAGCCGATTCCAGTTCATCTGCAATCTCAGGCCAAGCCGCCATCTTACGGTCTTTGACGAGGTTCGCCGATACCAGCACCTGCACGCCATGGCAAATAGCTGCAATCGGTTTACCGCTTAAGGCAAATTCTTTAACAAAAGAAAGCACGGTTTCATCCTCGCGAAGTTCTGCCGGTGCTTTGCCGCCTGGAATATATACCAGCGCATAATCTTCAGGACGCACATCTTTAATGGAAATGCTTTCATCCAGGCCAAGACCGTTCTTGCCTTTGAATGCACCGCCTTTAATGGTGATCACGTCTACCTTATAACCTTCTTCGGTCAGGCGGTAATAAGGATAGAAAAATTCCAGATCCTCGGTTTTATCCGCTGTAATGATCGCCACTTTCTCATTTTTAAGCAGCCGCTCTGGAATAGGCGCGACAGCGTAATTGTCACCTTTATTATTGTTAAGTAAGCTCATGACGTTCTCCTTATCTGTGGGTTGAATGAAGACAATGAGCATAGCATTTGAAAAATAAACCCACGGTATGAAAGCAGGCCCCCCTCATAAAGGGTTGGTAAATGCTTACGCAGCCAGTGCGCCAGAGCCTATATGGGTAACACGAAAACGTGTGCGGTATTCACCGGGCGTCAGCCCTACTATTTTAAAAAACACTTTGCGGAAAGCGCTCGTATCTTCATAGCCGCTACCCCATGCCACCTGCTCAATACTCTGGTTGCTCAGTTCCAGTAACTGGCGGGCTTTTCCTACACGCAAATGCTGGCAATACTCCGTCGGCTTCAGCCCCGTGGCTTTCTGGAAGCGGCGCAGGAAGGTGCGTTCTTCCATACCGGCATGGCCTGCCATTGCCGCCAGTGATACATCACGCGCACCGTTTGCCTGCAGCCAGTGCTGCACTTTTAAAATACGCTCATCGCCATGATGCAGGTGTGGCGAAAAGCTGCTGTAATAACGCTGCTCGCGCCCCGGCGGATCAATCAGCATGAATTGCGCGGTAGAGAGCATCAGCGTCGGGCCCAATATGCGGTGAATAAGGCGCAGGCCAAGATCCGTCCATGCCATAAACCCACCTGCAGTGATAATATCGCCATCATCAATTATAAGGCGGTTACGGTCTGCTTTAATATCAGGAAAACGTTTGATCAGCGCATCAATGAACATCCAGTGCGTGGTGGCAGTACGGCCTTTGAGTAATCCCGTCTCGGCCAGAAGGAACGTGCCACCACATACTGAACACAGCGTGGCCCCTTGTGAATGTTTTTCAAGCAGCCACTGCGCACATGGCTGTGCGGCCTCACTACTGATCGGCTCACCAAAACATCCCGGCACTACCAGCATGATGGGACGATTGTTACTGCCCGGATGACTGTCATAACTTTTTTCAATAGCGCCACTTTCTGATTGCCGCCAATGGCTGATGCGGATGTTTGGCCTTTGCATGCCGCTATACGCATCGGCCAGCTGGTTGGCCACCAGGAATAAATCCGTCAGCCCTTCGACTGCGGACAGGCGTGCACCCGGATAAATAAGCAGGCCGATTTCGGCCAAATGGTCATTTTTGGGCATATGTCAGTTTTAACCTCAATAATGTCAGTTACGCCAATTTAGCAACCCCTCCATCTCATGTAAACCTAATGTTATCGAAGGCGCTGATGCCTAAGACAGAAAAAACAAACGATTGAAAGGAAACATTTTATGAACAGCATTACCACCAAAGAAGGCGTACAGATTGCTTATAAAGACTTAGGTAAAGGCCAACCGGTACTTTTCTCCCATGGCTGGCCGCTGACGGCAGACGCATGGGAAGGCCAGATGGCATTCCTGCTAGAAAAAGGCTACCGCGTTATTGCCCATGACCGCCGTGGCCACGGACGCTCTACCCAGACATGGGAAAATAATAATATGGACCAGTATGCCGACGACCTGGCGCAGCTGATCGAAACACTTGATCTGAAAAACCTGGTGCTGGTCGGTCATTCTACCGGCGGCGGCGAAGTAACCCGCTATATCGGACGCCATGGCACCAAGCGTGTCGCAAAGGTGCTGCTGCTCGGAGCCGTTCCGCCGCTGATGCTGAAGACCAAAGAAAACCCGGGCGGCCTGCCTATTGAAGTGTTCGACGGTATCCGCAAAGCCACGTTTGATAACCGCGCGCAGTTCTTTAAGGATATTACCATGCCCTTCTACGGTTATAACCGCGATGGCGCAAAAATATCCGAAGGCATCCGCGAATCTTTCTGGAGGCAAGGCATGATGGGTAGCCTGAAAGCGCAGCTGGATTCCATCAAACAGTTTTCGGAAAGCGACTTTACCGAAGATCTGAAGAAGTTAGACGTCCCTACCCTCATTGTGCATGGTGATGACGACCAGGTAGTGCCTATCGGCGCATCAGCCCTGATGACGGCCAAACTGGTAAAGGGCGCCGAACTTAAAATCTACCCCGGCGGTGACCACGCCCTGAACGAAACCCATCAGGACCAGTTCAATGCCGACCTGCTGGATTTCATCAAACGCTAATAACATACTTCGTGCCGAAATGGGGCTGGCTGCAATGCCAGCCCCTTTTTATTGATGGGATTTTTATCGCTTCAGCACCTACCACCCATCGAAAAAGCCTGCACGCTGCGCAAAGATATATCCGCATCCGAACAAAGAGGCATATCTATGCAAAGGCGATTGCCCTGGCGCACCAATATGCAGATTGCTACTGCCATTATTGCAGCACATGGCTATGTGCTGGTGATTCTGCCTGCCTTCCTGCTGCCGCTTTCATTACTGTGGATACTCACACTGGTGCCGCTGATGTGGCTTCCTATCACCCACTGGGCTCTCATCCATGAAGCCATCCATAAGCACCTGCACCCAAGCACGCGCATCAATGATTACACCGCGCGCGTGCTATCTGTTTTCATGGGTGCATCCTTCCATATCCTGCGCTTTGGTCATCTGATGCATCACAAACTGAACCGCTCGTGGCAATCCGAACTGGTCAAAGAAGATACAGCCCTGGCAAAAGCGAATTACTATTTTACCCTGATGGGCGGTCTTTATATCAGCGAGATACTGGGCAGTATCGCCATGTCGCTTCTGCCGCGGCGCGCGTTTCTATGGCTTACAAATAAGGGAAGCCTGACCAGCCACCCCGACATACGCACAGCCGGTGAGCGCTTTTTTTATGTGAAAACCAATGCCGCACATGTGCGCGTGGATACGGCCTGTATTTTCCTGCTATATGGCATTTCTTTTCTGCTCTATCAGGAAGCGTACGGATTCCTGCTGCTGTTCATAGGCACCCGCGCTTTTATTGTATCCTTCATGGATAATATTTATCATTACGGCACCGCCAGCGATAACAGCCAGGCAGGTAAAGATCTTGAGCTGCCCGCCTTTGCACAACGCCTGCTGCTCAATTCCAATTACCACGACACCCACCATCGCAACCCGCAGGTCGCATGGGTGTATTTACCTCATATGCACCGCCGCCAGCACAGGGCTTTTACGGGCGATTTTATTCGCCATGGCCTATCCCAGTTCCGGGGCCCAATAAAACGCTAAGCGCTGTAATTTAGCGGCCTGAAATATAAAGAAAAATTAATACATATTGCCTCCCCCATAGGCTTGTTGTACAAAGGCTGGGCTATAACAAGATAAAAAAATTCAGACCATAAAAAATAAAAAGCTGGGCGTAAAAAACCAACAACAGCTGAGGTCAACATGGCTGAGCAGAAAAAGGGGGGAGTGGGTGCAGGTGCCTTTGCCAGTAGCGTAAGCACGCAGCAAAGATACATTGTATTCAATCTTGAGTCCGCCGAGTATGATGAAAATAATAAGCTGAAAGGCGCAGAGCGTTATCTGCCCGCCACGGCAAGCCATGAACTGTTTCATGTGCTTGGGCTTGACCATCCACGCGGCCAGACCAATGACGGCGAAAAGCCCAACACCCGAAGCTGGGAGCAGCTGCGCACCGATATTGCCTCCAACCTGCATAGCGCCAATGCACTTGGCACGCGTGATCCTAAAACGGGCAAACGCACCATTACCTATAGTTTTGCAGCCGATCCCAAATTGGTGCCCCATGGCCAGGAAGCATTCAATCGGCACTTCCTGAGCGACCCCAACAACCTGAGCGTTGAGGGTATGACCAATCTTGCCGACACCACTAACGCCGACCGTAATATCCTTCATAAACGTATCCGCTCGGCCATGCAGGAAGCCTTTGCCGTGCATCAAGACCTGCTCAATATTGAGTATGTCGAAGCCAAAGACCCATCCAGGGCGAATGTGCTGATCTATGCAGGCGTTATTCCGCGCAAGCCGGCGCCATCCTTTGATATGACGCGTGGCCGCGATAATCCTTATACGCATGATGTCACCATCATGAGTTATAACCAGGCACAGCCAGGTATATGGGCCATGGCGGCAGTGGGCGATGTGCATGCACTGCAAACCGTGTATGGCAAGCCCGCCGATGACGATAAGCTATGGGTAGTGACGCCGCAGCGTCTGGCTAAACAGGCAGGCGTATTATGGGATCACGACCCCATGATTGTGCGTCTTGGTGAAAGCCCCACAATGAATGGCTCGCTTACCATCGACCTTTCCGCGCATCCCTATAAGCCGGTTATCGAAGGGGTGCTGAGCGATGAAGAAGGGCGCAGGAAAGTGCGCCATCATATAGGCCGCAGCGCCTCCATTGGCCAGATCGATGCCCGCGATTCAAGCATTGCGCTAACTGCCACCGGCGCTGACGATGTGGTTATTAAAACAGGCAACGGCGCAAACCTCACGCTCAATGGCCGCAATAACCAGCTTATACTTGGCCACGGTGCTGACCTGATTACGGCGGGTAATGGCTATGGGCATGTGGTTACCTCGCTTGGCGAAGGCGACACTATAAGCGCGCGCGACGCCAGCATGGCCAGCATTGAACAATGGAATAATACCACTAACGCCACTGGTTCGCTGGTTACCTTCTGGGGAAGCGATCATAAATCGCGCGGTTCCGTTTTTGTACGCGATGCCACCCCCGGTAAAGTGATGGAACATCTAAAGGGACTTGCGCTGGTAGAATTAGCGCCCGCCGCGGCGCTTGCCGTTGATGCCGTGGATAAGGACAAGGCGCTCGAAGGAGCAAAGAGCGTGATTATTTTCAATGACCCTAAAGACGTTATGGTCACCGCTGATAAAGCCGCAGGACATGGGCTGAGCAACCATGGTGCCGGCAAGGTCATTGTGAAAATGACGCGCGTGCAATATGACAGCCGAGCGATTACGCCCATTGAGAATAATCGTTTTTATGCGCTGTCATTTTATGACAATGGCGAAAAGAACAAAATGCATCTGGAACTCGATGCTAAAATCGCCATTACAGGTGCAGATGGGAATATAGAACGCGTACTCACCGTAAAAGAAGCGCAAAGCGAGGCCGCCTTTGAACTGATACTAAAAAAAGGCACAAAACCATCGGAGCTGGAACTGGCAGGCCCAGGTTCGCTTCCCCAGGCGGTCTTACCGTTGCAAAAACAGCAGCGCTAAATCATGCTGGCATACGAACCGTCTGGACGCTACCATCAGCCCATGACCCCCACCACTGCTAATCGCCTGTTTATCACTGTCAAATACGCCATCTACAGTTTGCTGGCGGCAAATATTTACGTGTTCTTCCGCCATGCCACCTTCCATGAGGGCCTGGATTGCCTTGGCTGGATTATGCTGCTGGCCGCCTTTGAATGGGAAACCTCCAAGAATAGCGAGCGCTTCAGCCCCTATAAGAAAAAACTGCTGATAGCATTAGAGGCGCTGGCCTACAGCCTTATCCTGTATGCGCTGGCGCATTACGTCATGAATGAAGCATGGCTCGATATGGTCAATGCCATC
>JAGVKI010000105.1 GCA_020050695.1 Alphaproteobacteria bacterium
GCGCGCGCGGGCAAGGGCCACCCAGCCTTCCACGGGTTCCTGCGGGCAGGGCAATTCTTCCTTCGGCATGAAAAATTGCAGGTTACGGTCTTTGGCTTTTACGCTTTTGGCACAGACATAAATTTTATCAATACCGCGCTTGTGCACTTCATCTGCAAGCAGGCGGATATTCTGCCCCCAGTCAAAATCACTGTCTAAGGAAATGCGCTCAGGATGCGCTCCCGCCGCTTCATTATAATAAGCGACATATTCAGGAAAGCTGCGCACACAGGCACATACCTGCCATAGCAGCAGGAATATGCTCAGGGCTTTGAGCGCCATCTTTTGCTTCTGCCAGAGCAGGTAGAGTACATATCCCGCAGGCAGCGCGAGCAAAGGAAATACGGGAAGCACATGGCGCACACCGATATTAATATTGCTGAACATGCTTGGCACCAGAACGGCCAGTGCCGCAAAAAACGGAAATAGCTGGCAGATATTATCACCACCGCTGCGCAGCATCTGGCGAAGGATGATAACTGCACCGCATATCCACAGCGCATGGTACGGCAGCGGCGCTTTAAAGAAAAAGACCGTTGGGAAGAAATACCAGACCCCCTCATTGGTCAGCGGGCCATAGAACCAGAAGGCAAACCCATGGTTATTAAATTGCTGGAGTTCCTGCATGCCCCATATCATTTCGCCATATGAGAAATGGTAGAGCGCCCCCGCCACCAGTGCCGCAACAGGCAATGTCAGCAGGAAGGTAAAGCCATGTCGGCGGGTAAGCATGCGCGGAGGCTGCGGCTGCATATCATATACAATGGCCTGGCTGAATACCATCAGAACAACAGCTAGCGGCCAGTGTAAAAGGGCAGAGAATTTGGTGCAAACCAACAGCGCAGTGCTCACGCCAAGACGCAGCGAGCGCATAACCGTCGGCGATTCAAGCCAGCCCAGCATTTCCACCAGAGCCCACAGATACATGGCGGTATAGGCCATATCAGTAGTCGCAAAGCCTGCATGCGCCAGCACCGTGGGAATAGTGACATACAGCGCAAGCCCCCATAAGGCAGGCTGCACGCCATAAAGACGGATACCAAGGCGCAGCAGCATAACGCAGGACAAAATGAAAAATGGCAGCACGCCAAGGCGCATCAGAATCGTGCGGTACTCGTAGCGCTGGCCAAGCGTATGATTGCCTGGAAGCACATCACGCGGGGGCAGCAGATGCACCAGCGATGACGCCATGATACGCGCTACCGGCGGGTTCATGGGATGGATGGTGTACGTACCTTTTTCCCACCATTCCAGGCCGCATCCTACATGGAAATTCTCGTCTGCCGTCTGGCTGAGACGCTCATAGGTGAGCGCAATGGCAACAACAGAAACCAGCAACAGGCATGTAAAAACAAGATGCTGCCGCCATGTCATCATTACTGGCTCATCATTCACTGGCTCATCATTACTGGTCGATACGTTCCGCCAGCGTTCCTACAGCAGTCGCAAAGAAGCGCGAACGATTCCATTGCAGGAGCGCCTTGAAGTTATGGGTAACCAGAAACATCGCCGAATCCGGCCCTTCGCCCACACGAATGAGCGAAGCCTCTACATGCGCCGCTGGCAGTGATTTTCCTGCTGCTGGCTTAATGCCCAGTTTTTTCCACTCCGAGACAGGCTTGGTGCTTTTAATATCAATAAGCGTCTCGTTGAATTTCGCAGGCACCACCACCGGCAGGCCCCAGCCTTCATCGGCGCGCCATCCCAGCGAATGCAGGTAATTGGCGATAGAGGCAAACACGTCGCCTTCATTATTCCAGATGTCGTGCTTGCCATCTTTATTATGGTCGACCGCGAATTTCAGGAATGTGCTCGGCATAAACTGGCACTGGCCCATTGCGCCTGCCCATGAGCCCTGCATTTCGTCAGCAGCAATATGATCCTGGTCAATAATCTTCAGCGCATTAATCAGTTCAGCGCGGAAAAACTCGCTGCGACGGCCATCATAGGCAAGATTGGCGAGCGCATCGACTACATCAAAGCCCCCCGTGTTCGAGCCGTAATTGGTTTCAATGCCCCATAGCGCTACGATAAAGCGCGGCTGCACACCATATTCCTTGCCAATGCTTGCAAGCAGCTGACGGTTTTCCGCCATCATATACCGCCCCTGCTCAATGCGCTGCTTGGCTACCGTATTTTTGAGATAGCGCGCAAGCGTAACGGTGCCTTCTGGCTGCTTGCGGTCAAGTTCGATGATGCTTTCATCAATTTCAATATCGCTAAGTGCAGCAGTGATCGTGGCATCAGAAATGCCCTGGTTTCTGGCATCCTGGCGAAGTTCCTGGAGCCAGAGGCCAAAAGGTTTTGAATTTAAAGTTTCCGTCTGTGCCAAGGCAGGCAGGCAGAACAGTGTTATCACGCTGAGTGAGAGAATCGATAAACGGGTCATGGCTAATACGTATCAGAAGTTTGGGTAAAATAAAACCCCGGGAATGAACCCGGGGTTTTATAGCTTGCCACCTTGGGTTGGTTTCAACACGAAGGACAGCGGATTGCTTAGTGAGCAGCGTGTGTTTTCTTAACTTTTTCACCAGCAGCCGGAGCAGCGTCAGCCGCTTTCTTAGCGTCTTTCTTTGCCTGCTTTTCAGCTTCTTTGGTATCTTTCTTGGCGACCTTCTTGGTCACTTTTTCGCTTTTCTTATCAGACTTTTTAAGCGCTTTTTCATGCGATTTTTCGAGGGCAGGTTCATCTGCGTCAGTTGCTGCGGTCTCGATACCTTCATTGTTTATTTCCATTGCTTCATCATTAGCAACGGCATTGGTAACGGTTGCAGGGGCGGCAAAAAACAGCGCAGCGAGTGCAAGTGCAAATAAACGGGTCATAATAGTTGTCCTTAAGTAGAACCGGGTTATAAAGGTGCTGGAGATCTCCAGCGGTGCGTATCATAGCGCCCGCCTAGTAATTCACAAATGCTATTACATGCCATTGATATGTTTACGAAGGATACGCACGCACTGTTGCAAAAAAGTCTGGAAGCCTTGCCTACCCTTGTTGGTGGCGGCAGCCTTCGTTTTGATATAGATGAACTGGTAGCAGAGGTGCTGCCACCCTCGCGCATCGCTATTGTTGATGATTCAAATACAGCAGAAGCCTTCGGCGATCACGTTTTCAAAGCGCTAAAAAGCAGGTTTTCAGCCACGCATATCACATTAAAAGCTGGCACATCGGCAACCAGCGAGGCATGCGATGAGATTGCACAGCGCGCACATGGCTGTGACGCTTATGTTGCGGTGGGCAGCGGCACGATCAGCGACCTGTGCAAATATGTTTCGCACAAAGAGAACAAACCCTACCTGGTATTTCCTACCGCCGCTTCGATGAACGGCTATGTTTCTGCAAATGCATCGATTTCTGAGGATGGGTACAAGCAAACCCTGCCTGCCCATATGCCAAAGGCCGTGTTCTGCGACTTCTCGGTCATTGCCGCTGCCCCTGCCCGCTTGAGTAAGAGCGGCCTGGGTGACTGCCTGGCCCGCCCAACAGCACAAACCGACTGGCTGATGTCGCATCTGCTGCTGGATACGTCCTATAATGAAACGCCCTTTACCTTGCTTGAACCGCTTGAGGCGCAGCTGTTTGACAGCGCGCGCGGTGTTGCAAGCGGTGATATGGCAAGTATTGAATGCCTCATGCAGCTATTGCTGCTTTCTGGCTTTGGCATGACCATCGCCGGTGGCAGCTATCCTGCCAGCCAGGGTGAGCATATGATCGCCCATACTTACGAAATGCTGGCGCAGCACCGCACTATGGGCAACCCCCTGCCTCCGCTTCACGGTGAAGAAATAGGTGTCACCTCCCTTGCCATGGCACATCTGCAGCAGCGCATACTAACGTCAAAACCACGCCTGCAGGAGCTGTCGTTTCCTATGGAGGGTATTGCTGCTGAGTTTGGTAGCCACACAGCAACGCAGGCGAAAAAAGCCTACTGGAAAAAGCGTGAACATATCGAAGAAGCACGACTCGATCAGGGAGCAATCGTCTCACGCTGGGATGAGATTGCCAGCAAACTTGAAAAAATCCTGCTGTCGCCAGCAAAGATAGAGTCCATTCTCAAAGCAGCTAGTGCGCCTACGCAGATCGAGCATCTGAAATGGGATACTACACTTTATGGCACAGCGACAGCGCATGCGCGATTCCTGCGCGACCGCTTTACCTTCCTGGATTTGATTTAATCCTGGCTGATACGGATCAGCGCCGCGCACAGGAAACAGGCCAGCGGCACCGCCGCGCACATCATGCCCGCCAGGAATAAATAGGAACCCTCAATACCTGCGGACGCAAAGATCAGCACCGGAATGTAAAACGGCATAATGATAAGCGCCTGAAGCAGGCCGCCGCGCTTGCTGCCCAGTGTAAGAGCTGCCGCAACCGAGCCAAGCGCCACAATGGTCGGCGATGCCTGCAGCAGCATGGACAGCGCATGTACAACCTGCGGCGGATCGAGATTGGCCATCACCGCCAGCAGCGGCGATACCAGAAGCAGGGGGAAAATACTGGCAAGCCACTGGCCGCACATTTTTGCCAGCACCAGCATTTCAAGCAATATGGGCTGCAGCAGGAACTGCTCTAGCGTGCCGTCTTCATAGTCGCGCTCATATAATAATGGCAGCGCCGTGATATTAGCCAGCAGCAGCGCAACGCACAGCACCGCGCCCGCATGCTGATGCATTACCTCAGGGCCAAGCCCGAAGGTAAAGAGCGTGACGATAATGACATACACCGCAAGCGTGCCAAGCGCACCGCCGCCTTTACGAAAGGCAATACGCACCGTCTGCTCCAGCACAAGTCCAAATAAACTGCTCATCGGATAGGCTCCTCAACACGCTGCGCGGCCCTCACCCTGCCATCGCTTATGCGATCGAGCGCTACCGGCAGGCCGGGTGCAAAATCATTTATATATAAAGTATGCGCTGCAACGCCTGAGTTCATAATGTGCGACGCCATCACCACAATCCCGCCCTGGTTTACGCGCGATTCAATGAGGCTGGCGGTCAGTATCACCGCATCCTCATCCAGGAAATTGGTGGGCTCATCGAGAAACCACAGCTTGCATGGCGATACAATCAGGCGTGCCAGTGCCACGCGGCGCTGCCAGCCTGCGGATAGCTGCCCTGCCGGTACATCCTGGAACGAGCGCAGGTCAAAAAACTTTAGCGCAGCAGGCACCAGCATACGCGTATCATACATGCGCGCCCAGAAATCCAGATTCTCCTGCACGGTGTAATCCAGCTTCACTGCGCTCTTGTGGCCAATTACCATGAGTTCGCGGCGGAAGTCATAGTTGTTCTCAATGGGCTCGCCGTTCCACGTAATACGACCTGCCTGCGGCTCCATAAGCCCCGCCAGCATACGCAGCAGCGTAGTCTTACCCGCGCCATTCGGGCCCTTAAGCAGCAAAAGCGCCCCTTCCTGCAGGCAAAAACCAACGTCCCGAAACAGGACTTTTTCGCCGCGAACCGAAGTTATATTTTCACAACTAAACAATGCTTGCTAACTCCGCTAATTGTTATAAATGGTCGATAAGAGGTTAATTTCGACAGAAATATGCATCATTTTTGCCACTCAATGGGCACTTATTGCCGCATATTTGCGTAAGTAACCTTATTTTAAGCATTTTATTTTACACATGTCAGTTGGATTTGTCGCATTCACGACATAGTAAAAAAGGAGATTACTTTGAAACACAAGAACAAGAATTCATTTGCTGCACAATCAACACTAACCGTGGCTGGCAAGCAATATGATTATTTCAGTCTCCCTGCTGCCTACAAATCACTCGGCGATTTAAGCCGCCTTCCGTATTCCATGAAGATCCTGCTGGAAAACCTGCTGCGCTACGAAGATAACGTAAGCGTAAGCGCCGATGATATTCGCGCTTTTACTGGCTGGATGGAAACAAAAACGTCTGACCGCGAAATCGCCTACCGCCCTGCCCGCGTGCTTATGCAGGATTTCACCGGCGTACCTGCCGTAGTTGACCTTGCCGCTATGCGCGACGCTATGCAGGCACTTGGCGGCGACGCTGAGAAAATCAACCCGCTGTCACCTGTCGATCTGGTCATTGACCATTCGGTGATGGTGGATAATTACGGCACGAAAAGCGCATTTGCAGAAAACGTGGATATTGAAATGGAACGTAACGGCGAACGCTACGAGTTCCTGCGCTGGGGCCAGAATGCGTTTAATAATTTCCGCGTAGTGCCTCCTGGAACCGGCATCTGCCACCAGGTGAACCTTGAATACCTGGCGCAGGCCGTATGGGTGCAAGACGGCGTGGCGTATCCTGATACGCTGGTAGGCACCGACTCGCACACCACCATGGTCAATGGCCTTGGCGTACTGGGCTGGGGTGTAGGCGGTATCGAAGCAGAAGCGGCCATGCTTGGCCAACCGGTATCCATGCTACTGCCTGAAGTCATCGGCTTTAAGCTGACCGGACACATGAAAGAAGGCACCACCGCAACCGACCTGGTGCTGACCGTTACGCAGATGCTGCGCAAAAAAGGCGTGGTGGGTAAATTTGTAGAATTTTATGGCCCTGGGCTTGACCATCTGCCGCTTGCTGATCGCGCAACCATTGCGAACATGGCTCCGGAATATGGCGCGACCTGCGGTATCTTCCCCATCGATGCCGAAACCATCAATTACCTGACACTTACCAGCCGCGAACCTGATCGCGTAGCGCTGGTGGAAGCCTATGCAAAAGCGCAGGGCATGTGGCGCGATGCCGATTACAAAGATCCCGTGTTCACCGACACGCTGGAACTCGACATGAGCACCGTTGAGCCATGCATTGCAGGCCCGAAACGTCCGCAGGACAAAGTGATTCTGGCGAATGCACATACCTCGTTTGCCGCAGCGCTTCCTGAACTCAATAAAGATAATAAGACAGCACCCGGCGCTAAGATAAAAGTAGGTGATTACGAACTCGAGCATGGTTCGGTGGTGATCGGCGCTATTACCAGCTGCACCAACACATCCAATCCTTACGTGATGATGGCTGCTGGCCTCGTTGCCCGCAAAGCCGCAGCTAAAGGCCTGAAGGCCAAGCCGTGGGTGAAAACCTCGCTGGCTCCCGGCTCCAAGGTAGTCACTGAATATCTGATGCAGTCTGACCTGCAAAAAGACCTGGATGCGGTTGGCTATAACCTTGTGGGTTATGGTTGCACCACCTGCATCGGTAACTCCGGCCCGCTGAAAGATGAAATCGAAGCGGCGATCAAAGACAATGGCCTTGTGGTTGCATCGGTACTGTCTGGTAACCGTAATTTTGAAGGCCGCGTGCACCCGCTGGTAAAGGCGAACTATCTCGCCTCGCCGCCGCTGGTTGTGGCTTACTCGATTGCTGGCAGCATGAATATCGACATCACCAAGGATGTGA
>JAGVKI010000175.1 GCA_020050695.1 Alphaproteobacteria bacterium
CCAGCTCCACATTCAGTGAATCATCCAGATGTGAGGCGTTAGAAGCGGTGGCGTTTGCGGTTGCGGTCATATTATTTACTCCAGTCGAGAACTACTTTACCTGATTGGCCTGAGCGCATTACATCGAAACCCTGCTGAAAATCCTGATAGGAAAAACGGTGGGTGATGACAGGCGATATCTTCATGCCGCTTTGCAGCAGCGCGGTCTGTTTATACCATGTCTCAAACATTTCGCGGCCATAAATGCCCTTAATGGTCAGGCCTTTGAACACCACTGCATCCCAGTCGATACCTGTGCCGCCCGGCTGAATGCCCAGCATGGCCAGTTTGCCGCCATGGGCCATGGAATCGATCATCATGTTCAGAGCTGATGGGTTGCCCGACATTTCAAAACCGACGTCGAACCCTTCGGTCATATGCAATTTCTTCATGACGTCCGGCAGCTTTTCATTGTTGATGTTCACCGCTGCGGTTGCGCCCATGCTTTTGGCAAGATTGAGGCGGTAGTCATTCACATCGGTGATGATGATGTAGCGCGCGCCCATATGCTTGGCCAGCGCGACTGCCATCACGCCGATAGGGCCCGCACCGGTAATCAGCACGTCTTCACCGACCAGGCTGAAGGAACCTGCCACATGCATGGCGTTGCCAAGCGGGTCGAAAATTGCAAAAAGTTCTACCGGAATATCAGAACTGCATGGCCAGACATTGGCGGCGGGCACAGACACATATTCGGCAAACGCGCCGTGGCGGTTAACGCCAATGCCAATCGTGTTGGCGCATAAATGGCGCCGTCCCGCTAGACAATTTCGGCAATGACCGCACACGACATGGCCTTCGCCGCTGACCAAATCGCCTTCCTTAAGGCCCGTGACATTGCTGCCAACCGCTGCGATACGTCCTACGAATTCATGGCCTGCGATGGTTGGCACCTTGATCGTCTTTTGCGCCCAGCTGTCCCAGTTATAGATATGCACGTCGGTGCCGCAGATACCCGTTTTCATCACTTTGATAAGTACGTCATTGATGCCGTATTCTGGTTCGGCCACGTCTTCGAGCCACAGGCCTTCTTCAGCTTTGGATTTTACGAGTGCTTTCATGTCTATACGGCTTTCTTTTGGGCTTTGGATTGTGCCATGGGTGCAAAATGGGCAGTGAAGTGGCGCAGGAACGGTGCCTGTTTGGTAATGCGGTGCGGCGGAATCTGTTCGCGCTGCTGCCATACCTGGGTCAGCACTTCGATCACATAATCAAAATGGCTTTGTGTGTATACCCGGCGCGGGAAAGCCAGGCGCACCAGTTCGCGCGGGGCAGGGGTTTCATTGCCTTTGGCATCCACGCGGCCAAACATAACGCTGCCCAGTTCCACCGATCGTATGCCGCCTTCTAAATACAGTGAATTAACGACACCAATGCCGGGGTAATCGGCGGCGGATAGATGCGGGCAGAAACCTGCTGCGTCCAGAAACACGGCGTGGCCACCAGCAGGCAGTACGATGGGGATTTTCTGTTCGCTAAGGCGCGTGGCCATATATTCCACCGTAGCGTGGCGGTAGCGCTGATAGTCATATTCCAGCGCTTCACGCAGACCAACGGCAATGACTTCCAAATCGCGCCCGGCAAGGCCGCCATAAGTGGGAAAGCCCTCGGTGAGGATTAGCAGGTTGCGGAAATCTTCTGCCCATTGCTCGTTATGGCAGGCAAAGAAACCACCGATATTGGCAAGCCCGTCTTTTTTCGCACTCATGGTAGCAGCATCGGCCAGTGCAAACATTTCACGTGCAATGTCCATCAGGCTTTTATCCTGGTAACCCGGCTCATATTCCTTGATGAAATAGGCGTTTTCTGCAAAGCGGCAGCAATCAATTACCATGGGAATATTATATTTGGTAAGCAGCGCTTTCATGGCTTTCATATTGCTCATGGATACGGGCTGTCCGCCGCCGCTGTTATTGGTTACCGTGATCATGGCAAAGGGAATACGACCTTTGTTTTCGGTAATAATGCGCTCAAGTTTTTCAAGGTCGATATTGCCCTTGAAGCGATGCATGGAATAGAGGTCTTCACCTTCGGATGTCAGCAGATCCTCTGCTTTGGCGCCAGTATATTCGATATTAGCGCGGGTAGTATCGAAATGGCTGTTATTAGGTACGATGTCACCGGCTTTCAGGCGGGTTGAAGCTAGGATACGTTCTGCCGCGCGCCCCTGATGGGTTGGGAAGATATGCGTAAAACCGGTGATGTCGCGCACCGTCTGCTCAAAATGCTGCCAGGAGGTGCTGCCTGCATAGCTTTCGTCGCCTACCATGAGTGCGCCCCACTGCTTGGCGGACATGGCGCCCGTGCCGCTGTCGGTCAGCATATCGATGGTTATATCCTGCGCGTTCAGCAGGAATACGTTATGCTGTGCGGCTGCGAGTTTTTCTTCGCGCTGCTGGGGTGTTGTGATCGGCAGTGCTTCCGTCATTTTAATGCGGAAGGGCTCAATAATCGTGCGCATGGTTTTTACGTCCATAAACAAGAGTTTAAGGCAGTACTTTAGCCAAAGCGAACGCTATGAGCAATGAAAGAGTATTATCCTTTTAAGATCAAAGGACAAAATACAGATTAGCCGGGTTTGCGGATCATTTTTTCGACTTCGGAAATATGGGTTTCCTCATCGGTGATCATCTGGCGGGCATATTCTTCCAGATATACGGAGTGGCCCTCTACGAGCTTGAGCAGTTCGTAGTAATTACCCACCTGTGTGCGCTCATGCTCCAGGCTTTCGGTCAGAATATCGGTGATGGCATGCTTGTGTGTTTCAAGCAGGTTGGAAATCTTCAGCGAAGGGTGACCATCAAGCGTGGTGATATGCTCACCGGCAAGTGTTGCATGGGTCAGCGATTCCGTCGCCTGTTCGCGCAGCCAGCCTACGATAGGTATACGGTTATGGCCAAACACCATCAGTGAATAATGGGTATAACGGACAACACCGGCCAGTTCGAATTCCAGGATCTTGTTCAGTGTGTCGATGACTTTTTGCTTATCCATAATAGTACCTCGTAGAGAATATTTAATACGGCATTACCTATGGCAGGGCAGAGGTAAAAAGTCCATCATTTTTGTAATTGAGAATGCTACGCAATACGCCTGTGGCTGTGGCTTTGCGCCCATTAGCTTTTTAGTTGCGAGTGCTAATCAATACGCTCATTTACCAGTTGTCCGTCAACAATATGTATCTGGCGATGAGCGCGGCCTGCCAGCGCTGGGTCATGGGTAATGGTGACCACCGTTTTACCCTGTTCCTTGGCCAGTTTTTCAAACAAAGCAAATACCAGGTCGGCATTTTGCGTGTCCAGATTGCCGCTTGGTTCGTCAGCCATGATAAAAATAGGGTCATTGGCCATGGCGCGCGCAATAGCTACGCGTTGGCGCTGACCGCCGGATAGCTGGCCGGGTTTACGTTTACCTGCATCGGCCAGTCCAAAATAATCAAGCAGTTCATGTGCGTGTTTTCGCATTTTTGCTTCCGGCCATTTGCCTAGTTTGCGCATCGGCAGCATCACATTATCCATGGCGGAAAATTCCGGCAGCAGGAAATGGAACTGGAATACAAACCCGATCATCTCCAGGCGTAGCCTTGTCAGTGTAGCATCATCCGCAGACGTAGTGTTAATGCCGGTAAGATAAATCTCGCCTGAGGTAGGCTTATCAAGTAGGCCAAGCAGATACATCAACGATGATTTACCCGAGCCGCTTGGGCCAATCACTGATACGAATTCCCCCCTGCCAATGGTAAAGCTGACATTTTTAAGCAGCGTAACCGGAATGGTTTCATTGGTGAGCACACGCGATATATTGCGTACATCGAGAATATTATCATTTACGCTCATGTTGCCCCCCTGATAATATCAACAGGGTTTAACGCCGCTGCCTTGCGCGCAGGCAGTAGCGCTGCAAGCGAGGCTGATATAATAGCAAGGACGCCTGAAATAGCATAATGGCTGTAGCTGCGATAGATAATCATGTGATCCGTGGCCAGAAAGCCTTCCTTGCCGATATTCATGGGAATTTTTTCCATCGCGCCCATCAGCACATAACCCAGGATCCAGCCAGTCACTGCGCCCATCATGCCAACCATGAGTCCCTGCCATAGGAAGATAAATTCAATATCACGCTTGCCAAAACCCATGGACTTTAAAATGGCTATATCCTTAACTTTTTCGTTCACCACAGTGGTGATAATATTGAATATGCCAAAGCCAGCCACAATCAAGATGGCTGTAACCACTGAATACAGAATGATGTTCTGCATGCGAAAAAGGCCGAAGATATTTTCGTTGGTTTCTTCCCAACCCTCTGTACGGTAGGTGTAGCGGGCCTCCAGCCGTTCTGCAAGTTCAGCCGATTGATTGATATCGGCAAGGCGCATTTTGATTAAATTGATACGGTTATCGCGCTTTTGCAATATCTGCGATTTTTCCAGCAGCGCATAGACCTGCGTGTAGTCTACTTCAGTGATACCTGTACGCATGATACCTTCAACTTTCATGATCAGCGTAACGCCTTCCGGTGATACTACGGAGATTTTTGAGCCCAGTCTTGCACCCAGATTTTTAGCGATACCATCACCAAGCAGTACGCCGTTACGGTTGGTCATCAAGTCGAAAAGGCTACCCTCTGTCATATCTTTTTCGATATTAGAGGTCTTAACTTCCATATGCGGTACAATACCTACCAGTGTGGCGGCCAGGTCCTTGCCGCCATAATGAAGCAGTACTTGTCCGCGCAGGGAAGCCGATACATTTACTCCCGGTATTTTGGCAATTTCGCGCACAATGCGGTCGCCGCCAAGAATGCCTCGCTGTTCATCTTTAGGCTTAAGCCCATCCAGTTGGATGACGGCATGGGGATAGGCGCTGTATACAGGTTGCTGTGGTGCACTGCGGAACTCATCCTTCATGATCACATGCGGAGACACATCCAGCACTTGGGCAATAAAATAACTTTGAAATCCCTGCATCATGGAGAGTACGGCAATAAAAAAACCTACACCCATGGCGACGCCGAAAACGGAAATCAGCGTCTGGCGTTTGCGTACGAAAAGATAAGCGGTGGCAATAGAGAGCGAAAGAGGGATACCCATGGCTGCCTTTATTTCTCGGTTGTAGAAGGCGCATGGCTTAATACCATATCGCCTTCCTTAAGCCCTTCGGTGATTTGCACATGTGATTCGTCGCGTACCCCTGTTTTTACGGGCGTTTTTGTTTTCTTGCGGCCATCCATACGCCATGCAAAACCGCCATTTTCAGCGGTGGACGGAATAACCAGCGCATTTGGGATGGTCTGCGTAATGATGTTTACTTCCGTAGTCATGCCGGTAAGCAGCGGCGTGTTTTCCGGCAATGTAATACGGGCACGAAACACTTTGTTCACCGGATCGCCCTTGGGGGTGATTTCACTAACGGTGCCTTCAAATACCTGTCCAGCAAAGGCATCGGCCTTGATAACGGCCTTCTGGTTCAGCTTTACCTGAGCAATATCTTCTTCATCCACATCGGCGGTAATACGAAGCGGGATGGGTTGTCCCACCCAGAAGATAGTCTGCCCGGCCTGCGCTATTTCACCCAGTTCCATATCGCGGCGCAGCACTATGCCATCGACCGGCGATATGAGTGTAAGGTCACTTACCGCCTGCTGCAATGCCTGCACCTGCGCGTATATTTCGCGCTCTTCGCGCTGCGCGTCTTCGAGTTCTTTGCGGCTGATCGCTTTTTCTCGTGTCAGGATAATATTGCGTGCCAGTTCCTTTTTAGCAAAATCCAGCTTGGCTTTTGCTTCTTCCAGGCGCTGGGTTTCAGCGCGATTTTCCATGCGTGCGATGACATCCCCTTTTTTGATCGCATCGCCTTCGGGGTGCAGTATTTCCATGAGCCGGGCAGTTTTATAGGAAGCCAGTTTCGCCCAATATACAGGTTCTACTGTCCCTGTGGCGTATACGGCGCGTATCACGGTATCGCGTTTTGCAATGGCGGTATCACCGCGCTCCTCTTTGCTTAAGCCGTAAACACTGTAACCCAGGCCAATGGCAATGATCAGCGCCAAGAAAGTAATCAAACGTCTTTTAGCCATGAGGTTTCTCGCTGTTTAAGTAGGTATAGCGCTTAACGGGCGCGCTTTTAATACATAGTATTGTTTGGAACACAGATAGATACTTCATGCAATAATCAAGTATATGCAAAGAACGGATGGATATAATTTATATTGAAATGACAGAGTGTTAATAGTAGTGTTGCTATCTGGACGATAAACACAAGTAGCACCGATGACCTTTATTACTGACCGGGAAACATTTGCATTTGATCTGCGCGGTTACATTATATTCAAGCGTTTTATTGCTCCGGATCTGGTAAAAAAAATAAACACCATCATAGACAACAGTGAAGCGGCAACACAATCGCCAAAGTTCGGGTTTGTTGGTCTGGACCCCGTATTCAAGGATATTATTACTGATCCGCGAATACTTGAAACCTGCCATAAATGGATCGATCCGCATTTTCGCTTTGACCATGCATGGGGCGTTCAACAATTTGCCGGAGCTACGCCAACTGTCAACAACCTGCATGCCGGGCCATATGCCAACCAAGGCTATTTCCAGTATAACTGGTATGGCGGTAAGCCACGGTCAAGCTGCCTGATTTTTTCTGTAGTAACCGAAGCACAGGCCGCTGAACAGGGTGGGCTTGTCGTGATTCCGGGTAGCCATAAATCCTATCTTGGCATGACCGCGCCGGATGTGTACTCGCATGTTCTGCATTTGAGTTTTGATTCCACGGACTTTTCAGATATTGCCGTTATCCCATCGCTTGAGCCAGGGGATCTTCTGGTGTTTACAGAAGCATTGATGCATGGAAGTGCGCATTGGCAGGCGATTACGCGCAGGCGAAGGAATCTGTACTTCAAATATTGCCTGGGAAGCATGGGATGGTTGCCGCAGGACAACCCGGATATTGTGAAGCTGCGTGAGTCGGCGCGCAATCCCTTGGAAGAGCGTTTATTCGCCCCTTCATGCGTGGCTACGCGCGGCGGCATTGGCGGCTCCACCGTCTGGAGGCCAGCCACCTATATGCAGACCAAAAAGAATAATCAGCGTATCACAGCACTGCTAGGAAAATTGCCCCAAGGCCCTAAAAAAGCGATTGCAGATCTGTTTAATAAGCTTCCTGATTCCTCTCGCAAGCACATTATAAAACTGCTTAAATAGTGCTTCATATGGAGACGTATTACTAAATGCAGAAGATCGCATTATATCGTATTTTAGGAAATGACCTTCCGCCCAGACATGCAGTAGGCCAGACAGTTACAAATCTGGAATTTATTTTCAAGAATGAACCGCAGTTTGAAAATGTCGAAAAGCGCTGGGTTGTTAATCGCGTTATTTCGCCTAAACAGGAAAAGGCGATCATCGGCATGCTGGAGTTGCACAACCAGCCCTATATACACATTCCGTTTGACCGTGAGAAATACCTAAAGCTTTCCAGGCGTCGCCGGGCGTTACTATTGCCACCATCCCTTTGGTCAAAAACGAAGCACCTGATTAATCTGAATGATGCTCGCAACAGAGCAATAGAGGAAGGAAGCAAGATTGCCGACTGGGTGATGCCGTTTGACGGGAATTGCTGCTTTACTGAAGACGGTATGAAGCGTGCGCAGGACGTGTTATCGCGGGCTGATCGCGGCATGTACTGTATCCCTATTTACCGCTTGCTTGATAATGCCGCGTATTTCAATTTTTCTTCCGCTGGGTATGTGCAGCACGAGCCTCAGGTCGTGATTAGCCGCCACGAGAAAGCACGGTTTAATGAAACTTTTTCGTATGGTAATGAAAGTAAGGTTTCATTTCTTAGAAAACAGTTCAGGGTAAATACTGCAGGTTATACCAACGCAGCGTTTATATTAAATGACGCCAATTTTGAAGCGGGTTATGTGCTGCGCCTGTTCTCTGGAGTCAGGGAAGGTGAAGCCGACCATAGGGTTCGCGTCAGGCTGCGTAAGCAGGCGTTGCAATCGATCATCACACAGGTTGAACAGGGTGCGGGTGCTATATTTGAGTGATGCTGGCCGTACCTATTGTATTGCAAGTCATTTTCACATATACTCAGCTTGATTTTACATTCAATTCACCTGCTAAAGAAACTTGTATCCCCCTCAATGACTGAAACAAACCACCACAAAAGACGCACCAGCGACTTACTAAAAGAGATAGCACATACGCCAGATAATGGTTCAATCACGGTGGGTAAATTTGTGGAAATGCTTGGAGATCGCTCCTTTGCGCTCTCAATCCTTATTTTTTCCCTTCCCAATTCCCTTCCTGTTCCTGGTATTCCTGGGTTTTCAACCTTAACAGGAGTGCCTATCCTGCTGATTGCCATGCAGATTGTGTTTGGCCGCCAGTCTATCTGGCTTCCGCAAAAGGTAGCGGAGAAGACATTCTCTCAGGCCGTGATCACCAAGATCGTTCACAAGGCGCTTCCGGTGATTAAATGGCTGGAACGTTTCATCAAACCCAGGGTTTCTATGATTTGTGAATCATGGGGTGAGCGCCTGATGGGCGCTTTAATTTTTACCATGGCATTGATATTGACGCTGCCTATTGTTGGGGGGAATTTCCTTCCAGGTTTTTCTATCTCCCTTATGGCGCTCGCCTTGCTGGAAAATGATGGAATATTTGCGATATTCAGTATGTTATTTGCACTCGCAAGCGTCTATGTCATGTATGAAATCATTTATTTCGTGATCGGAACGGCTATCCGCTGGACGCTTGGAGTTTTCTGAGTTTTTCTTGAAGTGAACAAACATCCGATGCTAGAGTGATGCCTTACTCTAAAGTGCCACAAGAGCACAGCAGACAACGGGAATTTCAAAATGCACGTGCAACGACTGCAGCAGGAAACTGCTGTTGCATATGACAGAGCCAGTATAATTGGCCGGGTAGAATCACGCTTTTATGTGGATGAGCCGACGGTGCTTGTGCGCAATGGCCTGAGTACCGACCTGCTGTGTTCTGCCAGTGATCTGTTCCGCACTTCGCGTCGCCAGGTACTGACCGAAAAAGTCCATGACGCCATGGAATATGCGACTGCTTTTACGGATGTGGAAGAACTCAACGCATTACAATATATGCCACCTGAGCAGCCAAATGATTACCTTACGCTTGGCTTGTACTTATATCTGGCGGATGAATGCAGTCGCCGGTGCCCGGATCAGACGTTTCTGAGTGCTTTGCGCGCGGCCAAGGTAAGCCTTGATATTGATGATGTGCCCGATGCGCAGCGCTTTTTTGAACGCTGCCAGAAGGCCCTTAAAATCCTTGGTATGGATGATGCTGAGCACATGGGTGTCCTGCAGGAATGGAAAGATACCGGCACCTATACTTTACATGGTGAGCGCAACTATAGTGATGACGATGGTGTAAAAGGCACCTACGCCGAACTTGCTGCCAATATTTGCCAGAGGCAGAAATATTTGGGAATGAATCTTGCTATTTCCTATGCGCTTGGAAACAAGCATGAGGTTGAAAACCTCAGTGCAGAAGAGATGCTTGCCGATGCTCGCAGGGCTGCGGATAATACACAGATTGTTGACCGCCGCATTGCGCGTGGTTTTGATATACGCGAAGACCAGCTGATTAATTGTATGCTGGAAGCCACCAGATCCTTGCCGCCTGCACCTGACAATGCGACGTCCCAATGGGCGGGAACCCGCGCCCGCGCTATCTTGCAATGGCTTCCCGATAATGCGCTGGAGGTGCTCGACCGCGAACGGTACATCTGCGCCTATGCCGATGCGCCGGTGATTGGGACTGTGTATCCTGCGGAAAACCCGCCGGGTATTAAAAATGAAGATGAAAAGGATGTGCGCAATAACAAGGGGCAATGGCTTTCGCGTTATCGTACTATTTTCATGTCTAATGGCTACCGCCAGCAGGCGGGGGATATTGATGCCGACCCAACGCTCAAATCCGCTGTAGCCGCGCAGACGCTGATGCATGAAGTCATGCATATGGCGATTGCCGCCCTGCCTGATGAGAAAAGAAAGCAGCTAAAAGCAGAAGTGGAGGAGTTCTCCGCGCAGCTGATCAGCCAGGAAAAACTACCCGATTACTTCGGCCAGCGCCTGCGAACGATTGATACCAACACGCTTACCGAAGTGCTCAATACCAAGTCGCGCCTCTATTTGAACTATTCGAATAAATGGGAGGAAGTGGCGTGCAATGCGTACGGACTGATGCATAGCGAGTTTAATGCAAAGGGTAGCCTTTCTTCCGAGCGTCCCTTCCAGAATCCGCCCAAAGGCCTTGAATCGCTAACGCTGCTTGCCCAGCATCTGGATAATGTAATGGATGAGGCGCTCGTTCATTTTCGCAGTAACCCTACGCCTAACTGGGGTATGGACAGATTGCTGCACGACAGGCTTGGCGTGAACTGACTTATTTAGGTGCCATGCGAAGCGCGCCGTCGAGCCTGATCACTTCACCGTTGATCGCGTTATTTTCAATAATATGTTTCACCAGCGCTGCATATTCCTCCGGCTTTATCAGGCGGGGAGGGAAGGGCACGGTTGCCTCCAGGCTTGCACGCACATCATCAGGCATGCCGGCAACCATCGGCGTGTCGACCGGCCCCGGTGCAATGGCATTCACGCGCACGCCAAAACGCGCAAATTCACGCGCGGCAGGCAGGGTAAGGCTTACAATTGCGCCTTTAGAGGCGGCATAGGCGGCTTGGCCAATCTGGCCTTCATAGGCGGCAATCGACGCGGTATTGATAATTACGCCGCGTTCTTTATCGCTTCCCATTTCAGGCAGGCCCTGCATGGCTTCTGCGCTTAAGCGAAGCACGTTAAAGCTGCCCACTACATTGACGCGCAGCACGGTTTCAAAAAAGGAAGCCGCCATGGAGCCTTCGCGGGTGAGTATGCGGCCAGCGCCAAGTACGCCTGCGCAGTTTATGACAATGCGCGCGCCGCCATGAGCTTTAGCTGCTGCGGCCAGTACGGTTTTTACATTTTCCTCACTCGTGACATCGCATTCAAATGCCGCGCCGCCAATATCCTTCGCTACTTTTTCTGCTGCGTCCAGATTACGGTCGAGCAGTGCTACTTTGGCGCCGCCTGCCGCAAGTACGCGAGCGGTTGCTGCACCAAGGCCAGAGCCGCCGCCAGTAATAACAACAGGCGTGTTTTTAAGTTCCATGGGCCGCTCCTATAAACGCTGGCTGATAACAAGTTTCTGCACGTCGCTGGTGCCTTCATAAATCTGGCAGACGCGCACGTCGCGGTAAATACGCTCAAGCGGGAAATCGCGCAAATAGCCATAACCGCCAAGGGTCTGGATTGCATCTGAACAGACACGTTCAGCCATTTCCGAAGCAAAGAGTTTAGCCATGCAGGCTTCTTTCAGGCACGGCTCGCCCGCGTCACGCAGCTGGCATACATGGTGCAGCAACTGGCGTGCTGCTTCCAGCTGCGTTGCCATATCGGCAAGCCTGAAG
>JAGVKI010000255.1 GCA_020050695.1 Alphaproteobacteria bacterium
ACCATGTAGAATTCATCGAGGTTGGAGGCTGAAATCGACAGGAAGTTGATACGCTCCATGAGCGGTGCATGCGGATTGTAGGCTTCGTCGAGCACGCGGTTATTGAAGGCAAGCTACGAGGTTTCGCGGTTGATGTAACGTTCCGGCGAATGGCTCAGCAGTTGCTCTGTTTTTTTATCGGACATGGCACGAAGTAGCGGTTTGGCTCAGTTAAGGCTTGGCAATCCCATATTCTATGGTAAAAAACAGTATAATTACAAGTAGATAAAGAATTGTTACCGCGCAGGAAAAAATACCATGGGTTCAGGAAAAATCCTTACTATTCTGAGGCATGCCAAGGCAGAAATCGGCAGTGCCGTGCAGGGCGATCATGAGCGCGGCTTGAATGAGCGCGGGGTTCAGGCAGCGCTGGCCATGGGTAATTATTTGTCGCGCCGCAACGAGCATTTAGACCTTGTGTTATGCTCAACGTCCAGGCGCACACGGCAGACGCTGGAGCAGCTGCATCTCCAGCCGGAGCCAGAGATTGTTTTTAATGAGAAGCTCTACCTGGCATCGGCTAACGAAGTGCTGGCTGCTATCGCTCAACTCCCTGAAACGGTGACAAACATACTGATCCTGGCGCATAATCCCGGTTTGCATCAGCTTTGCCTGAAGCTGGCACATAAGGGTGATGAGTCGCTGATTGATGTACTGTCTATGAAATTTCCAACCTGTGCTATGGCGCGGTTTAATGTGGCTGGCAGCTGGCAAACACTGGGCGCCGATGGCGCGGAACTGGCTGAATTCATTACGCCTAAGGCGCTTTCGCTGGTTGACGAAGACTAAACAGAACCCCAGAATATAAGCAAAAAAATGCTCCCGGACGGCCCTTTTGCAAGGGGGGAGCATGTTTCATGTACAATTTTTTCTATTCGACCTGTCCATAGTTTGATGGAGGGATCAATTCTTCTAGCGTTCCCGATCCTGCTTCTAACAGATTTCCTGTAGTTGCATGCACGGGAACTGGTTTGTTTGGAATGTCATCGCTTTTGTCCCGTTGTTTAATCGAGGCCATCAAGTGTCCCAGCATAAGTGGAATCGCTATGACGATGACAGCAATTCTTCCTAAGATATCTAGCCAGCCTGTTCGAACTGATGGTGACATGGGAAATATCCTGAAAAAGAAGTCAGCCGTTCCTATTGTTTGCGATGTGCGAACACATAGAACGGTTATGCCTCTTTAAGCTGTTTGGCAGCTACAAGCACACAGTGATTCCGTCCGAACCGCTGCGAGAAAGGGGTAACCTATCTGGCAGTGATCCTAGCGAAAAAGCAGCTAATAGTCCACTTGATTAAGGAATATGAGTGATTGGCTCGTTTTTTAACGATAATACATAAAAAAATGCTCCCGGACGGCCCTTTTGCAAGGGGGGAGCATAGTTTTTAATGTGGCGTTGATTCATCAATGAAACGCACTCTGGGTTCCTTGCCTTTCTCCAGCTCAATCATTACCTTCATCTTTAATGGCGGCTTTGAAGCCTTGATTATTGAATTGGTCATGCATACAGAGTTGTAGAAGGATAGGGCTAGTGATCCAAAAATCACATAGAAAGCGCTTGCTTTCACTCGGCGCAGACGCACATCATCAACGTTAACATTTGTTAAATAGTATATGAGGTACAAACCTGCCCAGCCCACCAGCGTAAGGGCCATGGATAGGCCAATCGCTATCGCCATATCGTACGAATAGTTATGATCTGTCATGGAACTAATCTCAAAGGAAAGTCAGTCACTGCGGTTCACAGGCAATGTGCCCGTGTGTTGCTGTGATATGCTTCCCTATCTGCCCAACCAAAGGGCTTGGGTACGCGTAATACCGCCGTCCGCAGTAGAAGCGTTAAGACCCAAAGGCCTAGAACATTACTTTTTTAATAAATATTAACGAACTGGTCAACCCTCTATGAGGGCCGTTATTAGGAGGAGATTGGTTTATCGGGTAAATGCAGGGCAAAAAAAATGCTCCCGGACGGCCCTTTTGCAAGGGGGGAGCATTGGTTTGGTTACGCTTTAGTGATTGCCCGTATTATTTACGGTTTTGCAATTCCTTCAGCATTTCCGGGGATGTTTCCCCGATGTGCTTTGCATGTACGGCAGCGGGCGTTGGAGCCGGTTTGCTGCGCCAGGCTGCGCCGTACAAATTAAATTGCCACACTATTATGATAGCTATTAAGTGCCCTACAAAGGTGCTTAAAGGTATCATTGCAGTGAGGATTAATCGAATACGACGCGTTTTCTCTGCCTCTTCCGGGGTTTCGTTATCCATGGTGATGGAATCCTGAAAAAGAAATAGCCGTTCCTATTGTTTGCGATGTGCAAACACATAGAACGGTTATGCATCTTTAAGCTGTCTTGGCAGCTACAAACACACAGTGGTTCCGTCCGAACCGCTGCGAGAAAGGGGTAACCTATCTGCCCACCATAATAGCTAAAAACCAGCCTGCCGTCCACGGTATTAATAAAAATTAACTAAGCGGTGTGTGTTTGAATTATAAGCAAAAAAAATGCTCCCGGACGGAACCCTCTCGCGATGAGAGGGTGGGAGCATTTTAAGTTTTCTTCGTCAGGCCGTTACCCGAAGGTTACGGCTTGTCGAATTCCAGTACCACGATGCCGCGGCCCGGGTACTTCAGCGTTTTACTGCCACGGGTCATATCGACCCGGTAGGGCTTGTTGCGCCCTTGATAGCCAGCCCGAATCTCGACCCCGATGTCTGTGAAGACGATCTCCTGATCGAGTTCGGTGGTGAAGAACAGTAAGGTCACTTTGTTCCCCGGCTTATCGTACGACTTCATGAAGCGCACGTAGGTCGAGAGCTTGAGGGTGCCCTTGCCGTTGGGGAAGGTGACAATGTTGTCATTGCTGATCAACTTGTTCCACTCCTCCGTCGTATCTTCTTCACCCTTGGCCGTGATCCCCTTGGGGGGGGTGAACCGTCCGGCAGTTGCCGGGGGTATCACCTTCACAGGCAGGACCTTGGGCGTCTCCACCTTCGGTTGAACCTTGGGTGCTTCCACCTTGGGCTGGACCTTGGGGGCCTCAGCCTTAGGCGACTCGACCTTCGGCGTATCGGCCTTGGTCGGTTCGGCGGCAGCCGCTTGCGTCTTCGGGCTGGTGGCCGGCGCGGGCTTGTTGCCCTTTACCAGCATGCCCAGTCCGACGACCAGAAGGACCACCACCGCAAAAGCGGTGAGGCCCCAGCCGATGAACGCCTTGTTGCTGGTCTTGTCGTCCTTCTTGGACTTCTTGACCTTGGCCTCGACCTTGACTTCGGTCTTGGCCTTCGCTGCTTCTGCCGCCGCGTCCTGTCCAAGGAAATCCAGGGACAGGTCGCGCTCTTCTTCGTTTGGCACGGTTCTTACTCCGGAAAGGAAGTCACTCCCTACACACTATCACGCGAAAGCGTGATCAATGGCAGGGCTATGCCTCCTATGCTCTTTTACGCTGTGGGGCCCGTCCGGCAACACAACGAAAAGTCCAAACAATGTTTGGAACTCAAGCCCTTTGATTCTATCATTTGTTAAATATGCGGTCGAGAAAATCGGGTTAATTGCTTAAAACTTCACAGAACAGCAATATTCCAATATAATTATTGTATTTCAGATTGTTATATGAAAAATTGCCAGACAGCCTGTAAGCCGGGTTCTGTTCCCCCAAATAGTAAACTATTCAGGGGCGATGACCATTCATCTGGGATAACAGTTACCTGTTACCTCACGCGACCTACCCGGACAACATAGTGCGCAGTGCACGCTGTCCCTATTTGGTCTTGCTCCCGGTGGGGTTTTCCCTGCCACTTCTGTTGCCAGAAGCGCGGTGCGCTCTTACTTTAAGCCCTCGGTTTTCACCTTGGGCCGCACCATTTCACCCTTACCTGCCACATATCGGAATATGGACAGGCGGTATATTTTCTGTGGCACTTTCCCTAAGGTCACCCTCGCCGGGCGTTACCCGGCACCGTACTGCGTGGAGCCCGGACTTTCCTCGAAAAGTTACCTTTCCGCGGCCATCCGGCTGTCTGGCGGGAGGCAAGCTATACTATTTGGAGCAGCGCGGCAAGCAGGCTTGCGCATTCATCGTCCCATTCCCCGGAAAGCAGGGTAGGGCGGAAATGGCGCTGGAAGGCGGTAATGGCAAAGCGGGGCTTGCTCAGGTCGTAGCCATACAGCGCCAGGTTCTCGACACTGGCAGTATGCGTTGCCGGTTTTTCAGGGAACAGGCCGATGCCCTGCTGGGCGAGCCAGGGCCAGTTAAACAGTTCGCCCGGGTCTTCCTTGCGCTGGGGCGCCACATCGCTATGGCCAACGATATTGCGGGCAGGAATGTCGTGACGCCGCTGTATTTCTTTGCTTAAGGCGGCCACCGCTTCCATCTGGGCGTCAGGGAAGCGGCGGTAACCGAATTCATGGCCGGGATTGACGATCTCAATGCCGACCGAGCGCTGGTTGATATTGGTATGCCCGCGCCAGTAGCTGACGCCCGAATGCCAGGCACGTTCTGATTCATTTACCAGCGCATGGATGCTGCCATCTTCATCAATGACATAATGGCTGCTGACTTTGCTTTCACTGTCGCGCAGGCGGGTGATGGCGTCCTGTGCGCTTGGCATGCCGGTGTAATGCAGCACCAGCATATCGATTTCCTGGCCAATGCGGCTGTCGTGGTTAGGTGAGGGGGAGGAAATAATGTCCAAAGGCATCAGGTTGCTTCTCCAAGCAAAATGGTTTTGGGCCTGCGTATCACAATCACTGCCACGCCTGCAATGGTAAGCAGGCCGCCCAGTATGACTTCGAAGGTCAGCACCTCTGCAAAGAACAGCTGGCCAAAGCCGATGCCGAACACCGGCGTCAGCAGTGAAAAAGGTGTTACCTGTGACACGTTATAGCGCGCCAGCAGGTGATACCAAAGCCCATATGCAATAATCGTAGAACCGATGGCGGTGTAAAGGATCGAAAGCAGTGCTGAAAGCGGCGGAGAGGCAAGAAGCGTAATGGCGCCCGGCTCCAGCGCCAGCGATAATGGCACCAGCATAGGTATGGTAAACAGGCTGATCCAAGCCAGCAATGTCATGCTGTTGATGCCCTGCAGGCGCTTGATGAGTACATTGGCAACGCCCCAGCTGAATGTGCTGCCAAGCGCCATATAAAAGGCAAGCGGATGTGCCATGATATTGGGTGTGCCCGCTACAATGGCGATGCCGATAAAAGCGATCACAATGCCGCTGATGCGCCAGATGCCAATGCGGTCTTTCAGGAACACTGCGCCCAGTATGCAGGCGATGGGAACACCCAGCTGCCCTACCAGTGCGCAGGAAGAAATTTCCAGGCCTTCTGCCAGTGCGACAAACAACAGTGAAAAATGCATGGTGCTCATGGCGGCAATGGGAATGATCGCAGTCATCTGCGCGCGGGTAGGGCGCGCCACAAACGGCAGCAGCATTGCAGAGACGCATATGAAGCGTAACGTTGTAATGAAAAACGGCGGGAAATACGCGACGCCATATTTAGCGGAGATGAAGTTTCCACCCCACATGACGGCAACAGTAACAGCAAAGAAAATATCAAGCAGGCGCATGGAAAACCAGTTCTTGTAACGCAATATACAGGGTTATAGGCAGCGGACTATAGGCCATTGCCCGGCATTTGTCATCCGCTGTGGGCGCAAAACCCAATACTACGCTGCGCGGCTTTTAAATACTACGCTGCGCGGCCGGCAAGCACACGGTAGGCCGTGTTTATTTCCGATGATTTAAGTTGTAGCAGCATGGATAGTTCAGGCGACATAGAGGTGGCTGCGTAGCGGTCGGGATGGTATTTGCGCATCAGGTCGCGGTAGCGTGATTTGATGGTATCGCGATGCGCTTTCTTATCAAGCCCCAGCACATGGTAGGGTTTGCCCGGGCGCAAATGTTTGCCCAGCAGGCGGGTATATGCGCCTGCATCAATATCCAGTCCGTGGGCGATGTCTGCCAGAAGATGTTCCGCCGGAATGGAAATTTCACCGTCAGCTGCGGCGATACGAAACAGCCTGTCGAGCATGGCGACCAGCAGGTCTTTTTTGCCGGGAAATGCGTAGCGCACCTGGCTGATATAATACGGTAGCGGCGTATCGTTATGGCAGGCGAGAATAAACAGCGAGCGGATTTTGCTGCACATGTCATCTTCCAGCGGAAAGGATTCGCGAAACAGCACGTATTTATGTGCTGACAGCTGGCCGCCTGCGCAGGCTACCCGCGCCGATAAGGCGATAACGGCAAAGGTAAACGACATTTGCCGGGTCTTTGGGTCGTGCTGCTCAATGCTATCAAGCAACTGCTGCGGTGGTAATGAGGGGGCCGTCCTGCGCATGCGGTTGAGCCGGTAGCGCAGTCCGGCAATCAGGCGTTTAGGCCTGCCCTGGCTCTGCACAAGCTGGTTGGATTGCGGGTTTTCATGCCCGCCAGTATGCTGTGGTTCATGGTGTAATGTCGGCACGAACCCTCGCTTTAAAGAGGCGTGAAACGGTAAGGTGCGGGCTTATTCGCCCATTACTTGCTTGCGTGCCACGGTCATGAGACGTTCCATCTCAACGCGCAGGTCGCTCGAGGTAATGGTGATACCGCGATTGTTAAGGTCTTTCAGAACCTTGCTAAGCACATCGTCATCGCCCGCTTTTTCAAAATCAGCCAGGGCAACTTCCTGGGAATATTGCTCGGCATCGACATTGCCAAGGCCCATTTTTTCTGCCGCCCAATGGCCGAACAACTTGTTGCGAAGCGCAGTGGCCTTGAAGTTCAACTCTTCGTCATGGGCAAATTTATTCTCGAATTGTTTATTGCGGTCATCGAAAGTGGTCATGATTTATCCTTGGATAATATTTGTATTGCCGTGTTTTTGCGTATAGCATGCCTGTCTATATAGGACGTTTTGAGGCTCACTGCAATATTGCAGTATCCATTAAATTACGTTAATACAGCTCACATGGAACGCAAATTACATAACAAACGAAAGATTTATACAATGCCACCGCGCAAGCCGATTTACGAAGGTAAAGCCAAGCAATTGTTCGAGGGACCGGAACCGGGAACCCTGATTCAGCATTTCAAAGACGATGCCACTGCCTTTAACAATGTGAAAAAAGGCACTATTTCAGGCAAGGGTGTGCTCAATAACCGCATTTCCGAATATCTGATGCTGCGCCTGCATGACATGGGCATTCCTACCCATTTTATCCGTACCCTCAATATGCGCGAACAGCTGATCAAAGCCGTGCAGATCGTACCGCTGGAAATTATTGTGCGTAACTGCGCCGCTGGCAGCTTTGCCAAGCGATTTGGCGTGCAGGAAGGCAAGGTGCTTGGCCACCCGCTGATCGAATATTGCTTTAAAAACGATGCGCTGGGCGATCCGTTTGTTACCGAAGACCATATTTTTGCCTTTGGCTGGGCTACGCCTTCCGAAATCGACGAAATCCGCATGTATGCTTTCCGTATCAATGACATACTGAGCGGCATCTTCATGGCTGTTGGTATCCGCCTGGCTGATTTTAAGCTGGAATTCGGACGCCTGTATGAAAACGAACGCGAGCAGCTGGTGCTGGCCGATGAAATCAGCCCCGATAATTGCCGCTTGTGGGACAGCAAGACTGGCCAGAAACTCGATAAGGACCGCTTCCGCCAGGATCTCGGTCAGATTGAAGATGCTTACCGCGAAGTGGCCAAGCGTCTGGGCGTATTGCCGCCCAAGGATGCAGACGGCGGCAGCTACGTGATTCAGGTAAACGCGAAAATGCCCCCTAAAAAGGGCAAGCCCAAGCTGGCTCCAAAAGCGAAGGCAAAAACAACTTCAAAAACCAAGGCGGCTCCAAAAACCAAGACCCCTTCCAAATCCACGACCAAGAAGGCAAAGAAGAAATGAAAGCTAAGATTCATATTACACTGAAAAACGGCGTACTCGATCCGCAGGGGCGCGCTATAGCTGGCGCTCTGCATAATATGGGCTTTGCCGATGTGGAAGATGTCCGCCAGGGCAAATATATCGAAGTGCAGGTCAAAGAAACCGACCGCAAAAAGGCCGAAGCCGCCATTGAAAAAATGTGCGCGTCGCTGCTGGCGAATACGGTGGTTGAAAATTACAGCTACGAGCTCATGGAGTAATTCGGGCGATGAAATCTGCTGTAATTGTTTTCCCTGGATCAAATTGTGACCGTGACGCGCAGACGGTGCTTAAGTCTGTATGTGGCAGTGATGCTGCCATGGTATGGCACCGCGAAACCGCATTGCCCAAGGTGGATGTGGTAGTGCTCCCAGGCGGCTTTTCTTACGGTGATTACCTGCGCAGTGGCGCTATGGCCTCGCAGTCGCCGATCATGCGTGAAGTTAAAAAACACGCCGATGCCGGCGGTAAGGTGATTGGTATCTGCAACGGTTTCCAGGTGCTGACTGAAGCCGGTTTGCTACCGGGTATCCTGATGCGTAACCGCAAGCTGAAATTCCTCTGCCGCGAGGTCTCGCTTAAAGTGGAAACCACCGATACGCCCTTTACCAGCCAGTATACACAGGGGCAGGTGATCAATGTGCCGATTGCACACCATGACGGCAATTATTTCGCCAGTGATGAAACGCTGAAATCCATGCAGGACAATGGGCAGATAGTGTTCCGCTACTGCACGCAGGACGGCACGGTTTCCGAGGATGCCAACCCGAACGGCTCCAAGCTGAATATTGCGGGCGTGTGCAGCGAGAAGAAGAATGTGCTGGGAATGATGCC
>JAGVKI010000280.1 GCA_020050695.1 Alphaproteobacteria bacterium
ATCACACTGCGTGCAAGAAAAAGCCCAAGCCCCATGCCTTCAGGTTTGCTGCTTAGGCCGGGTGTTTGCGCCAGCTGGGTAATCTCCTGCGCAACACCCTTGCCGTAATCACGGATAGTGATGGTCAGCAGCGCAGCCTCCCAGCGCATCACGACGTCCACAGCCTGCGGCGATGCATCGGCGGCATTGTTGAGCACATTGATAATGGCCTGCTCGATACTGTATTCCCCCACGATAACCGGTGCAGGCTGCGCCCCCTCAAACTGCACCTGCGCCTGCACATGCGGCCTGTCATTTTGCCAGCGCGTAATAATGGATCGCAGGAACTGATCCAGCGGCAGGGGCTTTCCCGTTTCTGCACGCATCACACCCGCCGCCGCCGTAATACGGGTGAGAATGCCTTTACAGCGCCCTACCTGCTCACGCAAAATCACCGCGCGCTTTTGTGCCTCGTCGCTTTGGGCCTGCGCTTCATATTGCTGCGCTAATAAAGAAATAGTGGCCAGCGGCGTGCCAAGTTCGTGCGCCGCGCCTGCCGCCAGCGCACCCAGCGCCGCTAAATGCTCTGCCTGCGCCAGCAACTGGTCCTGCCTGCGTACCGTATTGCTGATACGCATAATGAATCCTGCCACGAGTAATGCCATCAGCACAAAACTCACCCACATGCCCTGCACATGGATGTTGAAATAGTTGCCGATATGGTGATGCAGGAAATACGGCACTTCGACATTCCAGAAAAGCAGCAGCGTATAAAGCGCAATGGTCAGCAGCGCGATCCACCAGGCATAAAATGGCGGCATGATGATGGCGGCGATTACCACCTGCATGATGAAAAGCGATGCAAACGGATTGGACGCCCCGCCTGAAAAATACAGCAGGCCATACAGCGCCCCTATATCGATCAGCAGGTGCGCCAGCAGTTCATGCTGGCCAATGGCCGCTTTTGCCTTAAGACGTAGATAGGTCATAAGGTTAACAAGACCAAGGCTGGCTATAATACCCCATATGGGCATACCGGGCAGCGGAATAAGCAGGATATGGGTAGTAAAAAACACCGTAACCGACTGTCCTGCAATGGCAATAAGCCGAAGCCAGAATAGTAGCTTCAGGTTTTTTCTGTATAAATCTGGATATATCTTATTTTTGATCATAAGCTATCTCTTATCATAGCCAAAAATCCTTGTCCTGCGACATTATGCCACATTGATTATCGGTAGCCTTTTTACTAGATTTAGGGTAGTTATAATCATTAATATAAGTAAAGGAATCGACTATGGCTCACAAGAGTTTTGCGGCAGGCGTACTCGCCGCTTCCATGCTGGCTGGCACCAGCGGCTGCGACCGCCCCAACCAGACTCCCGCCAATGTGGCGCCACAGCGCCAGAGCGCCCCTGCAAACGATGCCAAAAACGTTTTCAACGTACTTAGCCAGCATTCCTTCATCGGCCAGGATGGTCAACCCGTCAACATGAACGCATTGGCGACCAGCCTGCAGAATAACTACAGCACCGTTACCTTCGGATTTGCCGAGTGCAAGGATTACTGCCCAATGATCAACAACGTGCTTGGTGAACTTGGTAAGAGCAACCCTTCACTCACCAGCATTGTGATTGCCGCTAACCCGCAGGTAGATGGCGCAAGCCCAGAAAACCGTGAAGCGTTTATGAATCGCCTGCGCGGCGATGGCGTGCGTCACAACACGATTATTCTCTATCCTACAGAAGGCGGAGCATTGTCCAACAGCGTGGTTCCCAAAATCGCTATGGACACAGGCGCGATTGTCAATGCAACCAATCCACTCAACCATAGCGCAAATGTCGGGCTTTATGCACCTGGCGGAGCACGCGTAACCGTTAAATCCGGCATGCGCAGTTCCAGCGAATTTGTCAATGAATGGGCCCCCCTTATGGGCACTGGCCACCAGCGCTAATATACATGGAATCACTCCACCTCCACCCGCAAAAACCAGCTGAAGACTGTCACGACAACAGCAACAATCTGTGGCTGAAGCGTGCGGTCATCGGCGGCGCACTGGTGGCAGGCGCGGTGATTCTATCGCCTTATGTATTACCTCTGTTTGGCGTAGGCGAAACAGCCCTTGCCGAAGAGGCGATGATCGCCATGCATGGCACGGGTCTTGGCAATGGCCTGGCAGGTGCAGTCAATGGCATTATCAATAATATTCCCTTTGTCGGCAGCACCCTTGCCCAGGGCGGCCTTATCACTGCGGCGACCAGCGCCACTATCGGCATTGGCGGCATGCTGCTTGGCAATTATATCGACAAAAATGACGACGGCAGCAAAAGCATCCGCTGGGGTAAAGTGATTTCAACCGTAGCGCTGGCTACCAGCGCGTTGATTGCACTGCCGTCCCTGCTTACCAGTATCAGTGTTGGCGTGGTGTATCTCGCCGCTGCTTTTTCAGGTGTTGAACTTGCCAGCAGCGCAGTTGCCACTCTTTCCTCAACGCTTGGCTCGGTTGGCACTTTAAGCAGCAGCATGACTGGCCTTGCAGGCGCTGCCGCTGCCCTGCCCCATATGCTCACCTGTATGGCGCCTGCCATTCCGGCAGTTATTTCCCTTGGCATGCTCAGTAACGATGGCTCGCAGTATGCATCATACCTTATGTCGTCTGGCCAGGCACCGCTTCCTGCCAATACCTATAGCGATGGCAGCATCACCATACGCATTGAACCGCAATCCGCCCCCACCAAGGGCAAGCCCTGCCATGTACGCCTGACCATGACGCATAACGACACCGGCAAGCCAATAACGCCAGAAGAACTCAAGGTCGTGCATACGGAGAAAATCCATCTGTTCGTGGTCGACCAGAGCCTGCGCGACTACCAGCATATCCATCCGCAGCCGACCAGCGAAACGGGCGTCTATGATTTTACGTTCACCCCGAAAACCTCCTACCATTATAATGCATGGGCGGATGTCGTGCTGACCAAAGACGATGTGCAGCACCGTATCAAGAATGAAATGAGTGGACAGATTGAGCGCGGCTCCGATGCGTTTGTTGTTCCCTCCAGCCAGGTAGTACATGACGGTGTCGAGTGCAGCTGGAACGCCAATCCACCGCTGCAAAAAGGCATGTCATCTACGGTTGAGGTCATACTCAAGGATACTCGCGGCAAACCCCTTACCGATTTGGAACCCATCATGGGCGCTTATATTCATCTGGTGGGCTTTACACCTGACGGTAAAACCATGCTGCACACCCACCCGCTGGAAGAGGATCCGGTCACACCG
>JAGVKI010000030.1 GCA_020050695.1 Alphaproteobacteria bacterium
CAGCACCTAATGCGCCCGCTACCGCGCAGCCATAAATAACCAATTATTTTAGAATATCGGAGAGGCCGCGAAAGCCACGGTCTTCAGCCTGCATCGCGGCTGTTTTTCCCTGCTTATTGACCACATCGCGCTCAGCACCATTGTCTAGCAGCACTTTTGCCACTTCCTGGCTATTGCTTTGCGCTGCCAGCATCAGCGGGGTATTGCCTGCCGCTTCCCCCTGGAACACGCATGCGCCATGCACCAGCAATGCCGAAGCTGAACCCGGCTGGTTGTTCCATGCAGCCCAGTGCAGAGGGGTCTGCTCGTTGCTATTGGTAAGGTTGACCTCAGCGCCGCGTTTGACCAGTGCATCAATCACATCTACCGAGCCGTTGCCTGCTGCAATATGCAGTGGCGCTTGTCCGTCAGGGGTAATGCGGTTGATCGATGCCAGCTTGCCTGTGCCTGGTGGCAGCAGGGACACGTCCCCTGCATAGGTTGCACGGATGGTTTGTGCATATTCGATGTAATGGCGGTCATCTTTGGTGTGGGTGCGCTTAAGCAGATAATCCACGGTTTCCACCAGTCCGCGGCCTGCCGCATAATCAAATGCATTATTGCCGTTGCGGTCTTTAAAATTGGGGTTGGCACCTGCCGCAGTTAAGCGGTCGATGATGTCTTCAAAACCATTGGCAGCAGCATAAATAAGCGGAGTGCGGCGTTCGCTGTCGCGGCTGTCGACTTTAGCGCCGGCTGCCAGCCTGCGCTGTACGCCCAGTTTGTCGCCTTTAGCGGCGGCCTGTAGTAAGGCAAGGTCTTCAGTCGGAGCCATGTTACCTGCATTGCCGTTGGCATACGGGCTGTTATAGCCGCTGCTTGATGGCGTAACTTTGCCTTTAAGCACCCCGCCAACCGGGCCAATACCGCCACCTGATGCGCCGCTGTAATTGCCGCTATCTTCCTGGCGGATGAGTGTGCCACCATACGGGCTGGCTTTGCGTTGCTGCTGTTCGGCTTGTTGTTCGGCTTGCTGCTGGTCGCGCTGATCCTTGGCGCCTTTGATGGTCTGGTAGAGGCTGCCTTTGCCGGTGATCATGGAATAGGAACTGCGTTCTTCCGGAGCGACGGCTTGATTCTCATATTGCGCAGCAGTATCGGCGCCCGAATCAGGATGCCTTACTTTATATACGAGTGCACCGGAACCTGCGGCGGCCAGGAGAATAAAAAGCTTTTGAAATTTCATAATGCGCATGCTGCACGATTTTTTTAGATTTTTCAACGCCTGTATTGTATCAAAGCCTTACTATTGTTACAATCCGCTTGTTTTTTAGGGGAAATATCATATGCGCTGGGTGGATATAAGAGAAATTGCCATACGTCTTGAGGAACTACATCCAGACGCTGACAATATCAACTTACGCTTCACGGATCTGCGCAGCTGGGTGGTGGCATTGCCCGAGTTTAATGATAAGCCCGATGGCTGTAATGAAAAAGTCCTGGAAGCCATTCAGATGGCATGGATTGATGAACGAGACTAACTATATCACCTGTCAGCTGACCGCTGTAAATGAAGAGGCAACTGCTGCGATTGCGCGCAGCCTCGCCCATATGTGCCACAGCGGTGATACGCTTTTGCTGGAAGGCGACGTGGGCATGGGAAAAACTACCTTTGCCCGTTCTTTTATCAGCGAAATCAGTTCTGAAAAAACCGATATTACCAGCCCCACCTTTACCTTGCTACAGACCTATCCCCTTATCGATGGCGGCACTTTGTGGCATTTTGACCTGTATCGCCTGAAGCATCGCGAGGAACTGGTGGAAATAGGGTTGCATGAGGCGCTGGAAAACGGCATTACGCTGATCGAGTGGCCGCAGCTGGCCATGTCGGAATTGCCGGACAGCGCACTGGAGATTACATTATTGCCGGGCCTTACCCATGATCAGCGCATATTCAGCTTAAGCGGTATGGCGCCCGTATGGAAAGAACGGCTTGGAGTTTTGAAGGAGACGATGGACGCATGAGTTCAAACAGCCTTACGCCTGAACGGCTTGCGCAGATACAGGCGCTATTGAAGCGTACCGATTTTGCAGGCGGGGAACTTCATCCGCTGGCAGGCGATGCATCGTTCAGGCGCTATATCCGCATACGTAAGGATGGCCAGAGCGCCATGCTGATGGATGCGCCGCCCGCCAAAGAGGATGTCAGCCCTTTCCTGAAAACTGCGCAGTATCTTCACAGCAGCGGCTTCAGCGCGCCGGCTATTTTGGCTGAAGATGTACCGGCAGGGCTTTTGCTGCTGGAAGATTTAGGGGATGATTCTTTCACCCGTGTGCTCAAACAGGCTGAGCCTGGCGTTCAGGAAAGCCTTGAGCAGGAACTTTACGGCGCTGCCATTGATGTGCTTGCCCACTGGCATGACGCAAGCAGGCAGTTCTCCAACCCATCGCGTTTTGCCGTACCGCATTATGATCATGCGTTGTTGATGCGTGAGATAGGGTTGTTTTCCGACTGGTTTATCCCGCAGGTGCTGGGTAAGGAAAAAGCGCATATACTGGCTGCCGAATACAAGGCGCTATGGAATGACCTGATCAATGGAACGCCGCTTTCCACCGACATTTGGGTGCACCGCGATTATCATGCCGATAACCTGATGTGGCTACCGCAGCGCGGGGGTATCAAGCGCGTAGGGCTTCTTGACTTCCAGGACGGGGTATATGGCGATGCAGCCTATGACCTGGTTTCTCTGCTGGAAGATGCGCGCCGTGATGTGCCGTCGTCACTCGTATCGGATATGCTAAAGCGCTATATCAGCAATACCGGTGTAGAACCCGAGCGCTTATATGCGGCCTATGCATTGCTTGGGGCGCAGCGCAACAGCAAGATCATTGGTATTTTTTCGCGGCTTGCCGCGCGTGATCATAAAGAGCATTACCTCGCTTACCTGCCGCGCGTATGGAAACATTTAGAAAATGATTTAAGCCACCCGCTGCTCGCGCCGCTTAATACATGGCTACAGCGCCATATCATGCCGCAGCACAGAGGGGTGATTACTATTCGCCATACGGCTGAGGATCTGGGGCTTGCGGCATGACGCAGGGAACCTTCCCGCAAAAAGCAATGCTGCTCGCTGCCGGGCTTGGCACACGCATGAAGCCGCTGACCGACCATATGCCAAAGCCTATGGTGCCGGTATGTGGCATTAGCCTGATAGACCGTGTACTGGACTGGATGGCTGCATCCGGCGTAAAAGACGTAGTGGTCAATACCCATTATATGGCGCCTATGCTTCAGGCGCATCTGGCAGGCCGTGCGGCGCTTCCCGCCATTGCCATTTCCCATGAAGAACTGCTGCTGGAAACCGGTGGCGGCATTAAAAAAGCGCTTCCGCTATTGGGAGAGCGTCCGTTTTTCTCAGCCAATAGCGATACGCTTTGTATCGATGGCGGCAGCCCGGCGCTTTCGCGTTTAGCGCAGGCCTGGGATGATAGCCGGATGGATGCATTGCTGCTGCTTCACCCGCGTGAAAAAGCCATCGGCTATGAGGGCAGGGGAGATTTTTTCTTTACCGACGGCAAGCTGCGCAGGCGAGGTGATGAAGACCTGGCGCCGTATGTATTTACTGGTGTGCAGCTGATAAGCCCGCGTCTCTTTGACGCTTCGCCCGATGGCGCATTTTCCATGAACCTGCTTTATAACCGGACTATTGCCGCTGATGGCACATTGGAGCGCATTGGCGCGCTGGTTCATGATGGCAACTGGCTGCATGTCGGAGATCCGGCAGGGCTTGCGCAGGCCGAAACCTGGCTGCGGCAGCAGGGGTAATATTTCCCGATTTTATTGAAATGCTCATGCGGTAAGCAGTGCGCAGTATACTCCGTTTTACCGGAGATACTGCGCCTTTATCTGCTTATTGGACACCGCCGCTTTGCGGGAAAAACTTAAAGACGTTGGTGGATGCAATACAACCACTGTTCTTGGCCGCATTTACTTCAGCGCATGCATTCTTACATTGCTGGCTTTCGCTATCGCCACAGCTGCTGCACCTGTTCTGTGCCTCTTCGCTGGCCTTCCAGCGCCATTGCGGGCCGCACAGGCTGGTTTTGGTAATAGCGCCGGTCTGAGCACCCTGGTAGCCTCTGCTCCAGTGATGCGGAGGCGGA
>JAGVKI010000253.1 GCA_020050695.1 Alphaproteobacteria bacterium
GAACGGGTGCGTGCTTTCGTCCAGTCGTCCGCGCGTAAAATCAAACCCCAGGCGCTCCATAAACTGCTTGCCTAGCGCCTTTTGTTTGGATGCAGGAAAGAAGCCGGACGTTTCAAACGGCGGCGTAGATTCGTTTGCCTGCTTATCCATTACCTTGGCGATAAAGCCCGGAAGAAAGGCCGCAAGGTCATCGAATATTTTATCAATATCAGCCGAGCGTGTGCCCGGATCATACTGGTCGAGCAGCGCATCATAAGGGGATAATCCCATGGCATCGGCTTTGGCCTGCGCGGATTCGCGCACCAGCTTGAGCACTTTTTCCTGATAGGGAATGAAATCCTTGAAGTTGTTTTCCTTGCGTGCTTTGCGCCAGAAAAGTTCCGACTCATGGCAGGCTTTGGTCAGCTGCGATACCAGTTTGGCGGGCACGGCCGTTTCATGCTGCCAGGCGCGTTTCATTTCGCGCAGGTTGGCCAGCTGCCAGTCATCCAGGTCGCTCTTTTTGCCTTCTGCTTTATCGAACAGTTCAGCGAGTTTGGGATGGGTGATGATTTCGTGCGATGCTTCGGCCAGTGCCGCCAGCTGTTCGCCGCGCACGTCACCCGCGCCTGATGGCATCATGGTGGCGTTATCCCAGTGCAATATGCTGCTTGCCCCCTTAAGGGCGTAAGCGCGGCGGAATGTGGATTCAAGTTCGTTATAAGCGGTCATAGGATTTAGGACCTTGATTTGCGGTGATAGATAATAAACATCACAATACCGATAATGGCAATGCTGAACCAGGTGATGGCATAGTATAAATGATCATTGCGCACGGCAATCCTGCCATCATTGGGGATTGGGTAGACGTCTTTTTCTTTTTTACCGGTAGCCTCAATAATAATAGGCGTGATTTCACTACCTATAGCTGTAGACATGGCCCGGACGTCTTCATAGAACCACACGTTTTTCTCTGGCTTGTTCTCGGGTGCGAAGTAGCGCTTGGTGCGCGTGGGGCGGATCACGCCGGTAACGGTTTGCACGCCTTCGGGTTTGGTTTCCTTACCCACCAGGCTGAATCCGCGATTGACGAGGATAATGCGTCCGTCATCATCAAGTTTAAATGGCGTAAGCAGGAAAAATCCGCTGGCGGTGCCGATGCCCGCTTCTTTGGGGCGGCCCACCATATGCAGTGTTTTATCATGTAAGAACTGGCCCGACAAGGTCACGTTGCGAAATGTCAGCGCATCGATGGCCGCCTGGTTTTCAAGCTGTGGCAGACTGCCCAGGGCGGGCTCTTTCTGTGACTGTTCAATTTGGGCAAGCATGGTGTTTTTCCATTGCAGGCGTTGCAACTGCCACGTGCCAAGGCCGCACAATAGCAGGGTGCTGGCGATGATAAACAAGAGCGGGATTAGCTGAAAGCGGCGTAATTGCATGAAAAATGTCCTGATTGAGCCTGATTAGGCGTGATATTGATAGTAAGAATGCTTGAACCTTATATTTTGGCGACTATATTCTCAAGAACTAGCTTTACGAATTCAACGCATTCAATCGTTAATGGAGATATACTATGAGCGTTCTGGTTGGCAAATTTGCCCCAAATTTTACGGCGAAAGCCATTATGCCGAACGACAGCATTGAAGATAACTTCAATCTGCTGAACTATCTTGGCATCAAAAAAGACCCGACCGGCAAGGTCACCAAGGAAGGCAAAATCGGCGTTCTGTTCTTCTATCCGCTCGATTTTACCTTCGTTTGCCCGTCTGAAATCATTGCTTTCAATAACCGCGTAAAAGAATTCAAGCTGCGCAAAGCGGAAATCATCGGCGTATCGGTTGATTCGCACTTTACCCATCTGGCGTGGAAGAATACCCCGGTTGAAAAGGGCGGTATCGGCAACATCCAGTTCCCGCTGGTAGCTGACCTTACCAAGTCGATCGCGCGTGATTATGACGTGCTGGTTGGCGGCGCTGTGGCATTCCGCGGCACCTTCCTGATCGACGGCAAAGGCGTTGTACGCCACCAGGTTGTAAACGACCTGCCGCTGGGCCGCAATGTTGACGAAGCCCTGCGTATGGTGGATGCACTCCAGTTCCATGAAGAGCACGGCGAAGTGTGCCCGGCTGGCTGGAACCGCGGCGATACCGGCATGAAGCCGACCGCTGAAGGTGTTGCAAAATACCTCAAAGGCAACGCTAAGAAGCTTTAATACCTAATCGTTATGCGCAGGGGCCGGGCGCCTTCGGGTGTCCGGCCTTGCCAACTCTGGAATCATTCCCATGGCTACGACACATACCACCAAAGTCCTTATCATCGGTTCCGGCGCTGCCGGTTGCACCGCTGCTATCTACGCTGCCCGCGCTTCGCTGAATCCTATTATGGTGCATGGCCTGCAGCCCGGCGGACAGCTGACCATTACCACCGATGTCGAAAATTTCCCAGGCTTTGAGCATGCAGTGCAGGGGCCGTGGCTTATGGAACAGATGGAAAAACAGGCAGCCCATGTGGGCACCACTATCTTGCATGATTCGATCATGACGGTTGACCTTTCCAAGCGTCCTTTTACCGCCGTTGGCGAATCGGGCGATACCTATGTGGCTGACACGCTGGTGATTGCAACCGGTGCAACCGCGCGCTGGCTGGGTATTCCAAGTGAGAAGAAATTTGCAGGCTTTGGTATTTCCGCCTGCGCGACCTGCGACGGCTTTTTCTTCAAAGGCCAGGAAGTGGTGGTCATCGGCGGCGGTAACAGTGCGGTGGAAGAAGCGCTGTATCTGACCAACCATGCCACCAAGGTGACGCTGATCCATCGCCGCGATAGCTTGCGCGCTGAAAAGATCGGTCAGGAACGTCTGTTCAAGCACCCGAAAGTATCGGTGATATGGGACAGTGTGGTGGAAGAATTCATTGGCACGGAAAACCCTAATACCCTGACTGCGGTGAA
>JAGVKI010000222.1 GCA_020050695.1 Alphaproteobacteria bacterium
ACGCTGATGGTGATCGCCATGGTTGGCGGATCAATCGGGGTTGAAGGCACGGCGCTGGTAAGCGTCATATCGCCGATGGTATCAGCCACCGAGGTCTTCTCGAGGCCTGCGATGCAGATAATGTCACCTGCCTGCGCTTCTTCGATTGGCACGCGCTTGATGCCATCGAACGAAAGCATCTTGGTCAGGCGGCCCTGTTCAATGGTTTCGCCGTTAATGTTGAGTGATTTGATTGGCATACCCACTTTGGCGGTGCCGCTATATACAAGCCCGGTCAGAATGCGGCCCAGGAACGAATCATATTCGAGCATGGTCACCAGCATGGAAAATGCCGCTTCGGTATCTACATCCGGCGCTGGCACATGGCTGATAATTTTATCGAACAGCGGATCGAGCGTATCGGTTTTTACCGCCAGGTCTTCCGATGCCCAGCCGTCACGGCCAGACGCATAGAAGGTTGGGAAATCAAGCTGCTCATCGCTGGCATCGAGCGCAGCAAACAGGTCGAATACTTCGCTATGCACCTCTTCAGGGCGCGCGTCGCCACGGTCAACTTTATTGATGATAACGATTGGCTTGATCCCAAGGCGAAGCGCCTTGGTCAGTACGAACTTGGTCTGGGGAAGCGGACCTTCTGCCGCATCGCACAGCAGCACTACACCGTCTACCATCGACAGGATGCGCTCTACTTCACCGCCAAAGTCGGCGTGGCCCGGGGTATCTACAATATTGATGCGGGTATTGCCACGCACTACCGAGGTGCATTTAGCTAAAATGGTAATGCCACGCTCTTTTTCAAGGTCGTTTGAATCCATCACGCGTTCCGCAACCGACTGGTTAGCGCGGAAACTGCCGCTCTGGCGTAGCATTTGATCGATCAGCGTAGTTTTGCCATGATCTACGTGCGCAATGATTGCGATATTACGAATGTCTTTCATGGCCGCGCCCTTTATCCTGAATTTCTGCTTGTTAGGGGCGCGTATGTACTACGAAAGACTTAAGCAATCAACTTTAAATTTACAGCGGACGTCTTACCCTTGCTATCAGCCAGCTCATATTGGATGCGCTGACCTTCGTCAAGCATGCTAAGACCGGCAGCTTCCAGAGCAGAAACATGCACAAATACATCACCGGAATTATCATCCGGCTTAATAAAACCAAAACGTTTAGACGGGTTGTACCATTTAACTTCACCGGTTGCCATGCTTCACTCCCTGACGCATCATGTTGTGTTACTTGCTCTATTGGCCGAATTACTGGTTTTAGCCAACTATTCCGGTTGTATCCGAAATACGAGATATTCGCAACTGATTTCAGTAGGTAAACTGCTCGTTGATGATGCGCTCTTCCAGATTATGCTCCGGATCAAACAGAAGCGTGACGCCAGACTTGCGCTGCTCACTGACCACAACCTCGGTAACATCCTGTATTTCAGTAAAATCTGCTACAGCATTCACCGGGCGTTTATGGTGCTCCATGATAGTGAAGTTCACGCTCGAACTATGGGACAGCAATGCGCCGCTCCAGCGGCGCGGACGGAACGGCACCAGCGGGGTCAGCGCCAGCACGTTGGCTCCCAGCGGAATGATCGGGCCGCCTGCCGAGAAGTTATACGCGGTGCTGCCCGCAGGGGTTGCGAGCAGAATACCGTCACAAATCAATTCCTTAAGGCGTATCACATGGTCAATGCTCACGCGCACCTTGGCAGCCTGCCTGCCCTGACGGAACAGGGACACTTCGTTAAATGCCAGTGCCTGGCTGACCTTACCGGTCGAACGGCGGGCATACATATGCAGCGGATAAATGGTGGAAGCGCGCGCCAGACTGATGCGCTGGAGCAGGTCGTCCAGCTTGTGCTGGTTCATCAGAAAGCCGACCGTACCGCAATTGATGCCATAAAAGGGCAGCTTCATTTTCATATATTCATGCAGACTTTGCAGCATAAAGCCGTCACCGCCGAGTACGACGATCACCTGCGCATTCATTCTGCGCTTGGTAAGTTCTACCACGTCATAATGTTTGCAGATTTCTTTATAAGCGGCTTGTGCTTTGGGCGAGTTGTCAGCCACGCAGGCAATTTTGGTAAAACTCATAAGGCTAATGCTTTAAACATGTGAGGAATCTGGTTAATTAATGAGTGGTGCCATACTTTGGCAAGGGTGTAAACAGCTTAACGCAGCTATAAGGCGGGTTTTTCACAAAAAATAACAACCAAATGATATATAATGTTTTTTATATGAGGGCAGCGGCCATTCCGTCATAAAAGGTTAACAAAGGAATGCTATAATCTGGCCTATGTCGAAAGAAATATCGCAAACCATGGAGCAAATGGTCGAGCGCATGCGTCAAAAGCATGGCGTCGAACCACGGCTTGCCTATGAATGGGAATTCCAGCTGCTCGATTCCAAGGGCAAGCCTGTAAAGGAAGAAGTGGTTACCAAATTCATTGAAAGCCACCCTGGCGTCAACAGGATCTATGAGGAACGAGGCCACGGCCTGCTTGAAATTACTACCAACCCGGAATTACCCCATGTCGCTGCTGATAATATGCGCGATATGCAAACCAAGATGGGTAACTGGGCCAGTGAGCAAGGCTACCACCTCAATGCCAACCCTGCGGTATCTGGCCAGGAAGGCAGTATTTCCGGCAGCGCGGGCATGCATGTAAATGCATCATTGGTTCCCGTCGGGACAGGAGAACTCACCGGCAGCAGTTCGGTATTATCACTGCATGGCGGCGGCGGTAAAATAGATGGACGAACCGCAAATGTTGCGGAAAGCATTGTGAAGATCAACAGGGAAACACCCTTATGGTCGCATCACACGCAGGATGATTTTATTCGCCTCAGGCACGGCGACGGCACGCCTGCATCCTACAATATCGGCATTGATAAGACCGGCAGGCCCGGGACGGTAGAAATACGCAGAAATAATATTGTTCCGCGCAAACCAGCAGACATGGGGCGCGACCCTTTTGGCGGCGAAGAACTGATGGCCGCACGCACGGAAGAGCGTATTGCCAATGCCCGCATTGACCCGCATGTGGCGGCTTTTCGCACGACCCTTGGCCAGTATCACGGCCTGGAAGAACCTATCCACGAGGCAAGCGCCGTCATTAATCCCAAATATATCAGCCATGGCGATATTCCCAAAAGCCTTGAAGCAATGGCAGAAAACCACATGCAGGATGGCTCGATTGTTAAAAAATATGTAGGCGATCTCTATGATGAGAAATTCCTGGAACATGTCGACCAGCAAGGACGCAACCCTCACCTCGTGGCCAATAAACTGGAAAGCGCACAATTCCAGATCAAGCGCTCGCCTGCAGCAGTGAAGCCGGAAGTGCCACCTGCCACTGTGGGCGCAGCGGATGTCAGCAACATCATACCACCGGCTATTTCAGCACCGCCTGCGATAGAACCCGTTATCACACCCCAGCCACAGCAGGCTATACCAACACCCGCTATTTCGGTCGCACCCTCTGCTACGCCTGCCGTTGAAACCATCGTAACGCCACCGCCAGAGCCTGCGCGCATGGGGCCGATCACCGAGGCGGAACATTGGGAAGAAAAACTGACAAGCCAGCAGCGCGCACAGGCACGCATCCATGCCAAAGGCCGTTCCCCGGCGGACTTTACGCCATCGGCGGAACAAACCGAATATCTGGCATTCCTGGAAAAGCAGAAAGCGCAGGCCGCTGCCGCGCGCAAAGTGGAAACACTGGTGGAAAGCGCCGAAAAAGCGGTATCACCTGCTATGGTGACCTCAGTAGAATCCACCACGGCCAAAACGATTCAGCAGGTGGAAAGAAGCGCCGCGAGCAGCGCGAAATTCGGCACTGGCGGGAAGATTCTTGCTGGCGCCGCCATTCTTGCCGCCGCAGCAGGCGCAGCATGGCTGTATGTAAGAAGCAGCAGGAAACCGGCTGAACAGGCCCCAGCCGCACCCGCTATACATCCGCCCGAATCCTACAGCATGCCTGCTGCGGAATACAATAATATGGGCCGTTCAGACGGAAAAACCTGGGGCGCCTATGTGCAGGAACAGGCCACGCGCGCGCCAGAGCTGGGCAATCATCGCTGATAGCTAGAAATTACTGGGAAACGCGGCGGATAAGAGCAATGATGTAGGACAGATTGTCCACCGGATCATCCTCGGAATAATGAAGAATGCGCTCTACAATGCGGTTTGCAAACTGCTTGGAACGCGGGTCTTCACCCTCATCACGCAGTTCATGCACCACTTTGTTAAGCAGCCTTACCGCCGGGAACATTGTATCGGGCAGGCCCGACTTGTTATACACAGCGCGGAAACCAAGTTCTCCCTTATCATTGATCAGCTTGCGGGCATTGGCCAGCGGCACGTGTGATAAACGGGCAAGGCTGGTTTCAAAGAAATTGAAGTTACCCTGGCACAGCGAACGAAGGATGATCGAGGGGCTTAAGCGGTCAAAGGCAATAAGCTGCGTAATCAGCTTCTCCACCTCTTCCTGTGACCAGCCGGAATCCAGCAGGTTCAGTGTTTCGTCTTCCTTGCCCCTATCAATCTCCTGATCGATTTCCTTCTCAGCAGCGGGAGTATTCTCCTGCTGGTATTTTTTCTTCAGTTCTTCCGAAAGGGAACTGGAGACC
>JAGVKI010000086.1 GCA_020050695.1 Alphaproteobacteria bacterium
AATCCCTGACTACGCATGAACTGCTCAACTTCAGAAAACAGCTTCTGGCCTTTGTATAGTTCGCAGAAAGAAACTTCGCTCACCACCGCAACAGTGCGCTCATCAAGGGTTTTTACAGCACCTTCCAGAATTTCAAATTCCGTGCCCTGCGTATCGATCTTCATGAATTCGCCCCAATGCGATTCAAGCTTGCGAGGACCGAACAGGACACTATCGAGCGTTACAGTATCCAAATCAAACGTCCCCACCTCTTCCCATTTCACCATGCCATAACGATTGGTGAATTCCTTGTTAGGTGGGAGCAAGGAATGATTGGTGGCCGCCGACAGCAGATGCAGCGTTGCCTTTTTATCGGTTTCGGCAAGCGCTACCGCCTCCAATGCAAACTGTGCCCAGGGAGAGGTCACCTCCTTATTTGCAAGCAAGCGCTCACATTCTTCTACATCAGGCTCAAAACCTAGCACTGCCGTTTGCCCGGCAATCGGATCAACCATGTCATGGGCACCGCCGCGCGCACCAATATCAATGAACCCCAGCGGTCGATCGGCAAGGGTTTTTGCAATTTCACTATTCGCAAAATCAGGATGCGATGACAGGGTATTGCGTTCGTAAGGTTTAAACATTTTCTAGTACCACTTCTGCGCGCTGCGCGTAACGCCCTGCGCGAAACGGCGCGCCGGCACGAATATAGGTACAAAGTAACACCTGGCACCAACGGTCGCTGGTATTGGGATTTGAACCATGCACTAAATGCCCGTGAATAAATAAAGCCGCCCCCTTGGGAACGGACGGAGTAATAGGCTTATACTGTGCAGGCACAATACATTCTTCATTATTGGCATTAGGATCCTGGCTGGCATGTGCCCCCAGGTCAAGCTTGCGCACAGGCAGCAGCCCCTCTTTGTGAGTGCCGGGGTAAACAATCAAACCACCGTTTTCAGGCGTTACATCGGTTAGCGCGCACCATGCTGATGCAAATTGCCCGAGCGGCGCCTCAACAAAGAAATTATCCTGATGCAGTGAGAAGCCACGTGTGCCCGGCTTACAATAGAAAAATTCGGTCTGTATGCCAGCAGGTCTTCCACCCACTAATTCTTCCATGATTTTAGCCAGTGATGGCTTGGCAAGGGCTTTGAGATAAATGTCGTTAATACGATGCGGCATCATGGCGGGACGATGACTACCGTTTTGGGCGGTTTCCAATAGCTGCGAGGCTTCAATCATGGCATCGCATTCACCGGGCGTAAATACGCCTTCTTCAATGAAATACCCATTATCTTCGTAAAACGACATAGCACCCAATAATTGCGATCATATTCACCTATGCCGTGCTAGGCCAGATAGGCCGGAAATGCAAGCCAGAATTGAGCAAAAAGCAGGTTTATTTTATCACGCATAAAGCTGGCGAAAGCCGTTACCAAGTAAAGCAATGGGAGCCGGGCAACCGATACAAAGAAAAAATCGCATCCTATCCTTTGATAATTATTGATAAAATCCTCCTTGGAAGTAATTGGGCGGAACCCAGACGCATGATGAGAGGCGAATTAGGCGCATGACGCTCATCTTGGCAGGTAAAAGCCAGATGGGTTGCAAAGCCCTAAAGCCACAGCCTGCTCCATCGACGCAGTAAAGGTCTTTATTTTTCCTGAGTCTTTTTAGAAGCTTCTATTGGCTCTTATTTTGCTTGAGCAGCATGTCACCTGATTGTGAATCAGCCAGTGTAAGTGAACTGGGTAAAGCCTTAACATTATACCCTTCAATATCTTCTGGCGTATCAGCTTCCCCCCATGCATCATGATACGCTATGCCTTTAACAGGAACTCCAGCCGCAATAAGTGCCTTGAGCATGCTGGTCATATCCATTTTATCAACCACTTCGGCGGGCAGACTATCCAGGAAAGTGCGTATTGATTGCCAACCCTTTGGACGAACAAACAACAACCCCATATATTGCCCTTGTATGTCCTCACGCTTTTGCGCGCGACCGCCGATATCCGTTACAACATTGCTGGAATTAATGCGGAAATTCTCCAGATCGGATAAGGGGTCCGCAAGCCTGCTGCTCCATAATTCCCAGAAATTAACATCATAGGTTATGGCAATGTCGGCATCGGCTTTCATAAGCGATAACGGGGCTGACGGTGCATAGAAAATATCACCATAGCCAATCAGGCATGGCTCTTTCGCAAGCCACTGCTGCGCCGCCATCAGCGAACGCACCATGTTGGTTTCTGCCCAGCGAGGATTTTCAAAACGATGCGTCAACCCATTGGCCTGAATTTTATCCTTTAAATAGCCAGTAACTACGCCTATTTCGCCTACGCCAGCGTGCTTGAGAGCATCCACCTGACGTTGCAGCAATGGCTTGCCATGCAGTTGCAGCATGGTTTTAGGAAGTTCCTGCGTCCAGCCTTTCATACGGCTTCCGCGCCCCACCGCTAAAATAATCGCCTTCATGCAAACCACTCTTTGAAATACTCTATGTCACGCGGGGCAAATGGGCTCATGCGCTCGGGATGCCACATCATACCAAGCCAGCGGCGCTTCTGATTGCGCACAGCCTTTACCACACCGTCTGGCGCCACGGCCCATATATCCAGTTCAGGGGCAGACTTCTTCGCGCCATATTCATGGTAACTGTTGACCAAAACAGGCTTGCCATCAATATGAATGGATTGCTGCGGCATCACATGATTTTCCACGCGTGTGAGTGTAACGCCTGAGGCTTGTTGCATGGCCTGCATACCGTGGCACACACCAATCACCGGTAGGTTTCTTGTTGCCGCATGATTAAGTAATATTTGAGTGGTCGCATCGCGCCGCGGATGGGAAGATCCACCCGTTAGTAATACACCAGCCACATCCGTCGCCAGCAGCAGTTTTTGCGCCATGTGTAGATGGTTAGGCACAGGAACAGCAATAAAGCCGCAGGCATCCAGAAAATCCGTCCAGCGCTGATCAAGTGCATCACGCGTTTCTTCATAGCGTGATTCCTCCATTACCCGTTGGTCAACAGCAATCAGTTTCACGTATACACCTGCACCTGGCGATTCATACAGTCCAGGCGAAGACGCCGCCCGCGCAACCATTGTTCATAGAGTACATCGCCCGCACCTATCACGGCCGGAATACCAAGTTCGCCGGAGCGTATTGCCATATGCGAATTGACACCGCCATAACGCGTAATAAACCCTGCGATATTATGTGAAAACAGCCAGTCATAGCCAGGATCCGCACTTTCAAGCATAACAATCTTGCCTGAAAAATCTGCAGAATTGGCAAAGGCGATTTCTCCCTCTGCCTGTTTTTGCGTGATATAATTAGGCTGGCTTTCAGGCATGGAAAACTGCCACACATCTTCGGGTGAGACCAATAGTGGCGGCATAATAATGGAGCATGTCATCTGGTGGCGTTCTCGCCCGCGAGCAATACTTTGGGACAGCCATTCTTTAATATCCCGCGTGCTGCTATATAGCGCCAGCACATCATGCAGGCTGACATATGCACAGTCTTCACGGCTAAAGCCATGCGCTGTCGCCAGGCGTTCAAACAATTGCAGGAAATCACTGACATTACGCGTAAACGCAAATTTAGCGTATTCGCGTGCTTCTATGCCTGATTTAATAAATTCAAGAAGGCCTATAGTATCGAGTTCAATACCATCGCGCGCAATATAAGATTCGATTTTTTTCAGCTGCTGTAATGACAATGAAAACGGTGCATGTTTTGCTTTTGCCGTATTGACGCGTTCGCGCTCAATGGATGGCCAGTCAAAATACTGCTCAGGCGCTTCGTCATAACGCGGGGACATAATATCATACGTACCAGGGCGCAAATGACCGTAATGGGCAAGGAACGCAGCCTTTGGCATGGCATACAAATCCTGGGACATCTTGGTGCTGACACATTCCAGCGAGGACAGGAAATTTTGATATTCTTCTTCGGAAAGTATGCCCACGCTGACAAATGAATGCAGCAATTGCACCGCGATAAATCCTACGCGGGCCAGACCGGCAAAAGGTAGCGTGCCGTAGCGCTTACAGTCTTCCACCAGCCAATATAATTTACTGATGTCATCCATCTGGCTGTCTTTGACAACCTGCTGGCGGCGCTCGAGTTCAGTGATTTTGTCGCGGTCCTTTTTCCACAACCCCACATCACGATGTACAATACGGTTGGTTAGCTGTGTCAATGACTCCACAAGCGTCTGACACTCACTGTCACTAAACCCATATTCTTTGAGGAGGGTAACGCGGTCTTTTAAGTCCAGCGTGTAGCATGAATATACTATTTCAAATTCCACCTTATCATGAAGAGCAGGCGTATCGATCAGACGCTGAATGTAATGATTGGTAAGTTTTTCTGCTAACTCCCTGGGTAATGTCTTCGGCAGGAACGAATTGAAACTTGCCCGCACATCAATATAAGGCAACCCCTCAAAATCAATAAGCAGCGGGAAGCTACGCAAATTGCCATACCCATAATTATCGCGCTGGTAGGCCCATATCGCGTCGGTTACCAGTTCGCGGTATAGCGACAAGGCAAGTGGCCGAGGCCGTATACCAACGATTTCCGCAGGGTTCCAGTCAGGCATAACACCATACACCGTGCGCTTGCCGTAAAGATAGGGATGTGGGTGCATGCCCTTTTGAATACTGCCTGCAATGCGCTCCATCGCCGCCGCATGCTTATCCAACTGAGTATGCTGATATGCCATAACCAGCTGGCGCACCTGCAGCACCACTAACTGACCCGTTTTCACCTGAGCAAATTCAATATCCAGCGCCTGCGTGCCTAGAAGTTCCGCCAGTTCATCGGCCAACTCCATCACCTGTTTTTGCAAGCCAGACGCCTTATCTTTTGTGGCCTGATGCAAATAAAATGTTTTGAGTTTACCACCTGCACCCGAGGTAATGACATCGGAATGCCCGGTTTCATCATAATTGACCACACGGTAAGGGCCCCCGGTATTGGGATCACAACCAAAAATGACACCGGCCACCATAATGTCTTTGAGCATAGGCTGCACAAGCACCTGATCGTCTTTAGAAGACTGCACACCGTAGGACGCGACCACTTTTTCAATCGCAATTTTCAGGGCATTCGCACCAACGATATCAAGGCATGACGCATAGGCACCCGCCTTGGAGGCGTGCTGGCTATCTTCATCACCGGCAGAACTGCGCACGATAAGCGGGCCAGCGCCCCACTCCATGGCCATAATGATTTCTAGCACTTCTTTTGGCGCTGATTGCCACTGTGAAACGGTAAAATAATACAAAGGGAGCGCCGATGCCTTTTTCAGGCATGGCAAAAGCCGCTCAAGCGTTTGTGCTTTCGTGCCAAAGGCCAGGGGGCTTTTTTCTACGAGTTTAAGCTTAGACAATCGATGCTACCTTTAGAATGCAGGGCACCGCCCCATTTAAATAGTGTTCGCTGCGTACCGATGGTAAAATTGCATAATGGTTTGCATGGCATCTGCAACCGTATTATCCCCGTGATTTTCTATCACTATATCGGGATTTAAGGGCTCTTCAGCCGGTATGTCAATCCCTATCACATCCCTCAGTTCTCCGGCCCTTGCGCGCGAATAGATCTGCTTGCTGTCGCGCGCCTCCAGTACCTCCAGGGGTACTTTCACATAAACTTCAATATATTCAGGAATATGGCTGCGGTTCCATGCCTGGGTATCATGAAATAGCGAGATCGTAGAACAAACAACCGTAATTCCCTGATCTGAAAGCATCTTACAAAGCCTGCCATAGCATTGGCTGGCACGCAAACGCTCGCTGCGGTCATGGCCAAACAGGCCGCTGAACACTTCGCGCAAATGATCGCCATCCAGCAAAACAATATTGGCAACATGAGGCGATAACGCATTGGTCAATGCCTGTGCAATGGTTGTTTTACCTGATCCCGATAGTCCAGTAATCCAAAAGACAGGAGCGGTTTTTACAGTCACAGCCTTTCGATCCCTTCCATCACGCCGACAGCTTCTGTGCAACAGAGGCTGCTGGATGACCAGGTAAATATACTGGCGGCACGTACACTTCCTGCTGCTTATTCACACTGCGTTTCCAGGCGCGCAACAGCGCATAACGCGATTTAATGGTGCCTTTGACGGCTTCAAAAACCGTATTCAGGGCTAAAAGCACAGCGACTGCGGCCTGTGAATCTAAATCTCTTGCTTTTAAACGCCTCAATACAGCCGAGACCAGATAGTCGGGGCTAGCCTTAACCAACGGATAGACACGCCGCATATGCGAATAGGTCAGTTCCACTTTATATGGCAATAATATCAGCACGGGCAAAAGCCATTGCCTGACGACCGCCGGAGCAAAGTCAGACGATGTGGAATATCCATAATATAAATGTATCGGCCGCGAGAGCTGCTTTAGCCTCCACTGGTCAAATGCATTAAAAATATCATTATGCTTTTTCGTGATGGTTCCCGTACCCAATCCCTTTTGTCGTACAGATACCGGACGATTATTCCATATCCTGCCGTCAAATGTGCTCTTAAGCAATATCTCAGGAATATAAGAAATACCTAGCCACTGGGCAATGCTACTCAACGCCTCTGAGGAATTCTTATGCAGATCTTCCAAGCGAACTGATTTGCTTTGGATGCGCCCATCTTCGCTATCAGGCAGATAGTAGTGGATGCCGCGCGTATCATACGAAAACACATGGATCGTTTCTTCCAGCAATTCCTGCCGCACGTTTGATTCCAGCAGATGAAAACGCCCTAATACAGGATAGCTGGCAATATGCTTTACGCCAGAGCCCATGTTTTGTACGGGCTCACGCACGGTATGCAGGAAGTAGGCCTTGTCAAAATCTTCAGACAAAAATTCTGCGTGGGGCACATGGTGACCATGGATAGGGAAAACCAGCCAGTAACGATTTGCGCTCAATGAGCGCCCAAGCGCTTTAGCATACGCAATATAGACGGAAGCGATATAGTCTTTACGGCTCAGTGTACGGCCATTATCCCAGCCAAGATACGATACAAACGCATCCCTATCAATCCGCGTGGGCTCATCAAGATTCGCGCCCATTTGCTGAAGCCCAAGCAGATCTTCCGTTAGCGAAGGATCAAACCAGTAGGCATGCTGCTCCAGGAACTTTTCTTTAAGTTGCGCTATCGGCAAGCTGCCATGATGCTCCCAGAAGACATACAGCTGATGGCCATGTAACGCAGGCAAACACAAAATGTTGGGATGGGAATCAAGCAAACTCTGCATAAGTAGCGAGCCGCTGGAACCATAATTCTGTACTGCCAGAGCGCCTTCAATATGCATGATTACGCCTTCAGTTGTGCGTACCAGATGCGCGTAGTGTAAGGAACGGTCACTACGGGCTTATCTGCCATGTAGGACTCGATATCAGCAATAATATCCTTGAATTTAGCGCCCGCCTGACGCTCCAGCGTTCCGTGCGAGCGCCAAGCCTCAACCGAATCTTCTCTGCTAAGGGTGTGCTGAAGCGTGCCTTCTATGGTGTTAATATCACCAAACATGCCGCTTTCCTGCAAGTATGCAGTCTGGTCTTCACGGCGGGTACCATAATCATAACCCGGGATGTGGCGTTTGATAATCGCTTCAATATCTTTCTGTACGGAATCATCAAGATCACGATGGTTCCACATGCAGGCAAACCAGCTGCCTGGAGTAGAAATACGCTTTACTTCCTGTAGCGTCTTCGCGCGGTCACCCACATTGAATGATGACCCAAAGGTAACAAGCGACACACATGCATCCGGCAGGCTGGTGTGTTCGCCCGTTGCCTGGTACCATGTCACACGTCCGCCAGCAGTATTCTGCTTGCCAAATTTCATCATTTCCGCATTAGGCTCTACGGCGTTGACGGTAAGCCCTGCCTTAAGCAGCAGCTTGGTGAGTTTGCCCGTACCCGCGCCAATGTCTGCAACCGGTTTCAGCGGCGAGGCATCCACTGCCTTAAGCAGGGCATCTATCGCGCCCTGCTCGTAATCAGCACGCTTGTCATAGTAGGCTGCAAGATTAGTGTAATCCCATGCAAGTGCAGTCATATATCTTCCTTAAAAAAATATTATAAAACAGGCTTAAAACGGCCCTTTGAATTCGTCGACTTCCTTGATCTCGTGATCGGAAGGCAGGTCGATCTTTCCTTTGGCGTCGATCAGGCGATACGCAGCTTCCGCAATGCCTTTACCGTTCGGGTAGAACAGATTTTCCAAAGGCTTGGTGGTAGGGCATGGCGTATCGGCAAAGCCCATGCGCTTCATCGGCACTGGCTTGCCATTGATACCTTCTGGCAGGCGCTCAATGACCTGTGCCATGATTTCAGACGATGCACCGCAGGTCAGCCAGCCATTGTCCACAATGAGCAGACGGCCCGTCTTTTTGACTGATGTAATGATGCTATCCATATCCAGCGGACGCAGCGATACAGGATCGATGACTTCGGCTTCAATGCCTGCTTTTTCCAGATAGTGGCTGGCACGCAACGCTTCGATCACCATGTGCGAAATCGCCACAATGGTCACGTCCTTGCCTTCGCGCATGATACGGGCTTTGCCCAGCTGCGTCACATACGGCTCATCGGCCACATAAGAGGTCATGTTACATAGCAGGCGGTGTTCCATGAAGATCACCGGATTATCATCGCGGATAGCGGCAATCATGCAGCCCTTGGCGTCATGCGCGTTGCTTGGCGCAACCACTTTCAGGCCCGGCACATGCATGAACATCGAGTGCAGCGCCTGGCTGTGCTGTGCGCCCTGGCCCCAGCTGCGGCCTACCATGGTGCGAACCACCAGCGGTACTTTTACCTGACCGCTATACACGTAATGCGATTTAGCCGCCATGTTCACCAGCTGGTTCATCGCCAGCATCATGAAGTCCATGCGAATATGCACATGCACGGGGCGGTAGCCGGCCATCGCCATACCTACAGCAAGGCCGGTCATCGCATCTTCGGAAAGCGGCGTACCGAAGCAGCGCTCCGGGCCGAATTTTTCAACCAGGCCAGCAGTAGAGCCCTGAATGGCTTTATGGTCGTCCACATCAAGGCCAAATACCAACACCTTCGGGTCGCGCTCCATTTCCTGGGCGCAGGCTTCAGCGATAGCATCCACATAACGGATAAGGCGCTTGTTCTCAGCAGCTTCGGCTGGCATTTGGTTTGATATTTTCTGGGCTAAATTATGCTGCATAGGTGTAATCATACAGTTCGGAGTTATCAGGATACGGGCTGGCCAGGGCAAACTCGATAGACGCTTTCAGTTCCGCTTCCACCTTTGCTTTTACGTCAGCCGCTTTATCGCCCAGCATTTTTTCTAAGCGTGCGATCTGGTCGTTTTCTTTCCATTTCGCATATTCCGCATGATCGCGGTACGGGCCATGGTCATGGTCATCGGTAGGGCCGACATGTTCCATCCAGCGGTAGGTAGCGCATTCAATGAACTGCGGGCCCTGGCCGCTACGGGCCGCTTCCACGGCCTTAATTGCCGCATCGCGTACAGCAAACACATCGCCATCGGCAACATGCTGGGTAGGAATGCCATAGGTTTCGATACGCGCACGCAGATTCCAGTTTGGCTGGCGGCGATGGATCGGGGTGTGTATGGCAAAGCCGTTATTTTCAACAACAAACACCATCGGCAGTTTCTTCAGTGCGGCGTAGTTCAACGTTTCAGCGTAGCAGCCTTCTTCGGTCGCGCCGTCACCACAAATCGCCATGATCACGCGCTTGCTGCCGCCATTCATAGCGTCCCATTTCATGGCCTGCGCAAAACCAGCCGCTACCGGAATGGTGGTGCCCACCACAGCGGAAGCGCCCATGACGCCCTTTGGCATATCGATAAGATGCATGGAGCCTGCCTTGCCGCGCGCGCAGCCGCCGGATTTGCCATAAAGTTCAGCCATCATCTGGTTCAGGTCGCCGCCCTTGGCAATATGGGTCGCATGGCAGCGATAGGTGTTGGACACCATGTCATCGCTTTTGAGCGCGTCACACAGGCCGCTGGCTATCGACTCCTGGCCGATGGAAAGATGCACCGGGCTTTTAATCGCATCGGATGTATAGACGTCGCAGATATGCTCTTCCACGCGGCGAATCAGCAACATGGAGTGATAAAGCCGTGAAATTAAGACGTTATCCGTAGGAGGTGTATGGGTGGCGGACACTAGAAAAACCCTCATTAAAATTAACGTGGCGGCACTATAGCACCGGTTATGTTCATATCAACGAAAAAGTCAGGCATGCATTGCCTGATAACCGACTGTAACCCTTGGTTATGCAGACATGGTAAGGGTAATTGCCTGCAATGCATCAAAAAGTGTCTTATCCCACGCCATGATAGCGGGATAACGCCATTGTCCATCGACCGATATGGCAGGCTCGAAACTGCAATGCACTCCCGCCTCACGGGCAATCACCGAAATGGCCGCAATATCCCAGTCAAACGGCCCGGCTACCCCCTGGATAACCGCCGCTTTCTCTCCTTCAAGCATTTCGCATACGCAATGACAGATGCTGCGGCGCCAGCCCGTGGCGATTCCCCTGCTTTCAAGCAAAGCGGCGGCCTGCTTTGCATAGGCCAGCGAGGCAGGCGAGGACACTTCGGGACTGATCTCAAACTCTGCCATCGGCGCAATGTTAGCGGGCATGGATACCCGGGTCTGGTGATTGCTGATAACATCAAGTGCATACGCGCCCCTGCCTTTTTCTGCCCAATAGACGGTGCCGCATAAACAGTCCGGCATATCTTCTGCCGTCGCGCGATAAACCACACCGGCAACGCTTTCCCAGCGCCCTTCATCGTTACGCTGCTGTAATGCTGCCGAGACGCTCCAGAAAGGCTCTCCGTTGTAATACGGCTTGGTTCCATCCACTGGGTCAATGCACCAGCGCCAGCTGGCATTGTCAGGAAAGCGATACCCGGCATGCATGGTTTCTTCGCCAAAAAAACCAATGACCTCTTCGCGCCCCGCTATCATCCCCTTTGCAGGAAGCGCTGTAAAAATCACCGCCTGCGAGGCATGGTCACCCTGGGTTACAATATCGCCATCGGCTGCGGATTTTGCATGCGCTTTCAGGCCTATGGCACGATTGCGCAATGCTTCCATGGCACCCGCCTTAGCCGCTTCCATCATACGTAATGTGAGTTCGCCCGGCAGTGTCATTTCGTCTAAAAAAGCCATCGTCTATCCCTGAAACTATGCTATAAACAGCCCGTTTTACACTACCGCTTACGATTGGCAATGTTTATGGATACCAACAGCACTATTCTGATCACTGGCGCCTCGGGCATGATTGGCTCCAGCCTGCGCAGGATTCTTGAAAGCCACCGCTTCAAGCGCATACTGACCCCTACGCGCACCGTGCTCGACCTGCGCGACCAGAAAGCCGTGCTGGACTATATCCGCACCAACCGCCCGAATGTGATTTTTCACCTGGCGGCGCGCGTTGGCGGCATCCATGCCAACAACACCTATCCTGCGCAGTTTATTTTCGACAATACGGCGATGCATACCAATGTGATTGAAGCGGCGTATCGCTGCGGTGTTGAAAAACTGCTGTTTCCCGGCTCTGCCTGCACCTATCCGAAATTCGCGCCGCAGCCGGTGAAGGAAACCGAGTTTCTCAATGGCCAGATCGAGCCGACCAACCTCGCCTATGCCTGCGCCAAAATCAACGGCCTGATCATGGCGCAAAGCTATGCGCGCGAATATGGCATGAAAGTGGTGCTGCCTATGCCAACCAACACCTACGGCGTGGGTGATAATTTCGACCCACAGGCATCGCATGTGATTCCGGCGCTGATGAAACGCTTCCATGAAGCAAAAAATAAAAATGTGCCTGAAGTCACGCTATGGGGCACGGGCTGCCCGCTGCGCGAATTCATTTATGTCGATGACGTCGCCGAGGCCATGCTGTTCCTGATGGAACGCTACGACTCGCACGAACTGATTAATCTTGGCAGCATGCAGGAAGTATCCATTCGCACGCTGGCAGAAAAAGTAGCGCAGGTGGTTGGCTACCAGGGCAAGATCAGTACCGATGAAACCAAGCCCGACGGCGCGCCGCGCAAGGTGCTTGATTCATCCAAGCTATCAGCGCTCGGCTGGAAGCCTAAAGTAAGCATTCAGGAAGGCCTGGAGCGTATGTACAGGCATCACTTCAAGGAAGCGGCTTAACGCTGTAATAACCATGACCGCCAGCACATCTGCACAAACCACCGTAATTCCTATCCTGGCGGCGCTTAGCTTCAGCCACATGCTCAACGACATGATCCAGTCGCTGCTGCCTGCCATTTATCCGCTGCTGCATCAGAATTATAACCTGAGCTTCACGCAGATCGGCATCATCACACTCACCTACCAGCTGACGGCATCGCTCTTGCAACCCATGGTAGGCCTCATCACCGACCGCAGGCCGCAACCCTACTCCCTACCCTTTGGCATGGCCTGCACATTGTTGGGGCTTTTAGTGCTGGCCTACGCTACCAGCTTTACCACCATCCTGATCGGTGCGGCCATGGTCGGCACGGGATCGTCTGTTTTCCACCCGGAATCATCACGCATGGCACGTATGGCCGCAGGCGGAAAACACGGCTTTGCGCAGTCTTTTTTCCAGATTGGCGGCAATGCGGGAACCGCTATTGGGCCATTGCTTGCGGCGTTTATCATTGTGCCGCACGGGCAGGAAAGCATTGCCTGGTTTTCGCTGGCGGCGCTGCTGGCCATACTGGTGCTCAGCCGCATCGGCAGCTGGTATAAAAAGAACCATCTGGTAGCGGCGCGCAAAACCGCCAAAACACCGCCGCCCCTTCCCTTTGCCAAGCCTGTTGTGATGCGTTCGCTGGCGATTTTGATGCTGCTGGTATTTTCCAAATATGTTTATATGACCAGCGTCACCAGCTATTATATTTTCTACCTCATCGACAAATTCGCGCTCGATGCACAAAGCGCGCAGCTGCACTTATTCCTGTTCCTTGGCGCCATTGCGGTGGGCACCTTTGCGGGCGGCCCCATCGGTGATAAAATCGGGCGTAAATACGTCATCTGGTTTTCGATCCTTGGCGTGCTGCCCTTTACGCTTATGCTGCCTTACGCAGACCTGTTCTGGACGGAAATACTCTCTGTCATTATCGGCATAATCATGGCGTCGGCGTTTTCAGCTATTGTCGTCTATGCCCAGGAACTGGTGCCGGGGCGCACCGGTATGGTATCCGGCCTGTTCTTCGGCTTTGCCTTTGGCGTGGCAGGCATCGGCGCCGCCGTGCTGGGAGTGGTCGCTGATCATTACGGCATCGGCACTGTCTATCATGTCGTCTCCTATATGCCGGTGCTTGGTATATTTACTATCTTCCTGCCCAACCTGCGGTCAACCGCCAAAGGCGCCTGAAAGTCCTTGCCCAAAATAGCTACACACCATGCATAAACAGGCGCATACCCCCCTAAGTCATTGATTTATCGTATATCCGTTCATCAATCGGTCATAATTCCCTGCTATAATAAATAAAAAAATTACAGGGTATTATGCCGAAACCTATTTTAGACCATATCCAATCACTGAGAAATCTTTCCGTTGATGGCCTGGTTAAGAAAATATTTGAGACCAACGAAGCGCTCGTCATTAGTGATCGGCATAACGGCGGGGAGATGGAAACCATCGGCGAGATGTTCCCGGAATTCGCAAGATCAGGTGTAACGGCTGTATTCATCGAAACACCTAAAAACTACCAGGACGAGGTCAATGAATGGGTAAGAACCGCCAAAGCGGAGGGGGGCGACCATACACCTACGACAAGCATTCATGGAGGAAGGCCTCTATACTATCCTGCCCAACAGTCTGGCATTCCGCTCATATGCATGGATATACCACCGCCTCAAATGAATGGATTTGAAAATCTGGGGAGAGGAAACACACAAGAACAAATAGCAGCGAAAGAAGCGTCCATCGCACGTAACGGACTTGCAGCAACCGAAGCAGCCCTCGCCAAGTTTGAGGAACAACGGTTAAAAGCAAATGATGAATGGATGAAGAATATCAAGGAATATATAGATTCACACCCGCTGCCCAATGGGCAGAAGCATAAAATCGTTGTTATTGGAGGCGGTGGGCATCAGCGGGGTGACAATGGTATCGATGACCGCATAGGAAATGAACTTGGGTTACGCACCGTGCATATATCTGTTTCTAGCAGGAACACGAGGGGCAACAGCCACCGCATTATTGAGCCTGTCATTTCGGATTATGCTTCGCCCGATGGCGATAAACCTGCTGACCCTCAAACCCATTTTCATGTTTTCACGGCAACAGATGTTAGATTACCTGCCGAAGAAATTACCAAAATCAAAGCGATCTACAATCCTCTGCGCACCGCAGATGTTACTGATTTTCGCACTGTAGAGTTTATGAAATGGAAGCATGCGCATGCCGTCATGGGCATTCGTGAGTGCGAGCAGGTTTTTAATGAAACAGAAGGTAAGAATAATGTAGCAGCCTGCGAATTCACTGCCTTGAAAAAGGCAGGCGGCATTACCGCTGATGATGAACAATCCATTCAGAAAATGAATAAACTTTTTAAGGAAGCGCATGCGCATCTTGACCATAATCCGCCGGAATATGGCAACGCAAAAGAAAAGCTGATAGCGGCCAAATTGATAATGAACGATTTTGGCGGTGGCGCCGATGCCTTCCGCAAGCGCTGCGACAGTAAATCATACAACCAATTTTGGATGACAACCGAGAGCTATGCACATGTTATTGATGAAACGGTAGAGCACATAAGCATTGCACAGGGGTATGCTGATAGACAATTCGGCAAGCTTCGCGAAAAACAGGCTAAAACACCAGTTGCGGAGCAAGACCAGCCAAACACCCCCGCCCCCCAGCATAGTAGCGGCTTACCGGAAAGCGTAAGGCGTGCCGCAACCCAGGTTAGCCCGGATCGTTAAAACATTGGAAGCCCGTGCTTGGTATATTTACCCTCTTCCTGCCCAACCTGAGGAAGTCTGCCTGAATAATGACGGAAAATTAAAAACCACCTTCCGGAACAATGCATATCATTGATAATAAGCAAAAATTATCACAGGTATATATATGTATATAGTTAGTACTCCAGCTTACCAAAATGCCTTTGTTCAGTATTTACGTAAGGGCACACCTATTGAAGTATCGATTAAAGCGTCGCAGGAAAGTAAAGATAGCCCGTATTATGTATGGGAAACCGTTGGCGATGATAAGGTGCGGGAACCCCATGCTGCAAGGGATGGACAAGTCTTTTCGTGGGAATCCTCTCCACGTCCAGGCGAAGAGCTAGGATGCAGATGTTCTGCCATCCCAATACCTAAAGATCGCCCTATAGCGCTGGAAGAATCTAAATTACGTGTTGGAATCTATTTTCCTGATGGCTCGTCCTTAATGAGAATAAACGGATCGCGTGCATGGCGTAATAATAATCCGGGCAATATACGATCTGGTAGCTTTGCCAACAATCATGGTGCAATTGGTAAGGCCGGTGGATTTGCTGTATTTCCTGATGAAACCACAGGCGGGCAAGCATCTATCGCCTTGCTCAAAACATCTACCTATGCGAATTTGACAATAGATCAGGCTATAGACCGCCGCTCCCCGTCATCAGAAAATGATACCAGCCATCTACAAGAAACTATTAGAAGAATGGGTGGTTTTACAGGACAGGAAACAATAGGATTATTGGATGACATACAAATAAGTAGGCTTGCAGAGGCCATTAAACGTACAGAAGGCTGGATACCGGGAAGTATTACGAGAACAGAGCCACCACAATGAAAATCATTCTACTATCGCTACTTTTGCTGCATTGCCTGATAAGTCCTGCCAATGCAAACTCCGTATACAGGTCTTTAGAATTACAGCAGGATTTTCATACTAAAATCCCGTGGCAAGTATCGATTATTACAAAGGATGATAGTCTATCCTTATGCTTTACTACCTATCACGAAAAACAATGCGCCCCTATTCTCATTCCATCCATTAAGGTGCAATACCCAGCCAACGAGGTCAAACCACTTACCGTCCTACATGATCCCTTGCTGCTAGAAGTCATCTCCAAATTCTCCGACAACGGCAGCGGCGCACTGATAAAGCTTGAATATTGGTACTATGACCACCCATCAGAACATTTCAAAACAGCAGGGCATGCAACCCTCACCGAACAAAGCGAATATCGATGGGAGAATGGGATACTCATCACCGCCGATGCCCATATGCAAGAAGGAGAAACCCATTTTGAGCCTCACCACTTCGAAATCACTGCATACCGTTATGCTTCAGGTAACCTGCAGCAAGTAACGCGCTATGTCACCCGTGACAAATATCCCAGCTTTGATGAAGTAGATAAAATCGAGGTCATCGTGCATGAACTGCCCACTATTCGAAAGCAGTTACGATAAACCTGTTGTGAGTGAAGAAATGGTGGGCCGTGCAGGGGTCGAACCTGCGACCTATTGATTAAGAGTCAACCGCTCTACCAACTGAGCTAACGGCCCCCAAATTCTTGAAATCGCTTTACGAAAAAGCCTTATTTTTTTATGGGATACCGCAGACAAAGTAAAGCTAAGACTGGTTTTTTATTAATATTCAAAAAACAGCAGCAATTACAGTCCGTTGTTTGCCCTATATGGGGAAAAATATCGGCAGAAGCAATGAATAGGCCGCCCACATAAGCAAGGTAAGCGGAATACCGACCCGCAGGAAGTCAGTGAATTTATAGTTGCCTGCACCGTACACCATGAGGTTGCAATTATCCGCCATCGGGGTTGCGTAACTCATATTCACGCCAAACAATACTGCCAGCACGAAGGCTTCCGGTGAATAGCCCAGTTCATGCGCCAGCTTGATCGCAATAGGCGTTCCAATCACCGCTGCCGCACTGTTGGATACCAGGTTGGCCATGAGCGCCATGAACAGTATAAGCGCGCTGAGAATCCATGTGCCGGGCAAATGGGAGGTCGCTTGCGCAAATTCCTGCGCCAGAAATTGCGCCGCGCCGGTTTTGACCATCGCCATAGAAAGCGCAATACTGGCCACCGTCAGGAATATCATTTTTGAATCGAGCGCACGAAACGCCGTACGCCAGTCAAGGCAGCGTGTCCCAATCATCAGCAATACGCCCGCTACCGCGCTTTGCGCGACCGGCAGGATCTTAAGCGATGACGCAAGTACAATCAGCCCCATGATGCTCAGCGCCATCAGCGCCTTTTGCGTAAGCGGAAGCAACGTGGATGCATCAAGCACCATCAGGTCGCCCGTCTGGCGCAGCGCTGCAATACGCTCCACCGGCCCTTGAATGAGCAATACATCGCCCAGACGCAGCGGTGTGCTTTCGATATTCTGAAGCTGCATGTCCATGCCTTTTTCAACGCGGTGCAGCGCCAGCGGAATAAGCTGGTAGCGTTCGTCAAAATCACTGTCATGCAGGCTGCGCCCTACCAGCGGCGAATGCGGCGTGATCACCAGTTCTGCAAGTTGCTGGTCTTCGGCGCCTACTGGTTTTTCTACATTCTGCGCACCATCGCCTGACGTATGCAGCAGCACACCCCAGGTCTGTTCAATTTCCTTGATGCGCTCCGGTGTATCGCGGATGGTAAAACTATCGCCTTCTTCCAGTGTGGTATCAGGCAGTGGCAATACCGCAACGCCTTTGCGCTCAAGGCGTAATATCTTGACGCGGCCACCGCTTTTTTCGATCGCTTCGCTGATGGTCTTGCCCGTGATCTTGCTATCGGCGCCCACATTAAAACGGGTGGTGAACACACGCGGCGATATGTCAGGCATCTGTGGTGTGCGGTGGGGAAGGATGCGCGGCGCAACCAGCCACAAAAACAAAATACCTACAGAGCCTGCAATAGCAGCAGGCGCAAAGAAATCAAACATGCCGAAATTACGCACGCCCAGCGCAGTAGCCGAACCAATCACCAGCAGGTTCAGCGAGGTGCCGATAGGGGTTGCCATGCCGCCTATCTGTGCGGCAAACGTCATAGGCATCAGCGTGCTTGACGCCGCCATGCCCGAGCGCAGCGATACACTGACCAGTATGGGAATCATCAGCACTACTTGCGGCGTATTATTCATGAATGCGCTAAGCACTGCCGTCATCATCAGCAAGACGATAAACGCCAGTTGCGGGCTGTTATTCCAATAGCGCGCAATGAGGCGACCTATAGGCGTAAGCGCGCCGGTGCGCACCAGGCTTTCGCTTGCCATCATCAGCGCGCTGATGGCAACCAGCGCTTCATTGCCAAATCCCATGAAAAAATCAGACGGTTCGACTTGTTGCTCGCCCTCGCCATATGGGAATATGGTAAAGCCAAGCCCAAGCGATACAATGATCAGCAGCGCGGATGTTTCTATCGGCAGGCGATCACGCGAAAACAGGAATAAGGCAACGAGGGTAAGTAAAAGTACGCTAATCGCGTGGGGGTTCAGCGCTATGGCCTGCATGGTAATCCAATATTCCTTGTGGAGTAATCTCTGCTTTTAAATAGCTGAAACCATGTAAGAAAGTAATAGCTAAAACTGCAGAGGAAGAGAGGAATATGCGCTGGAAGGACAATCATTGTAGCAGCAGCGCGACAAAAGCACCAGTGGATTAATCGCCCTATCATCAAATAATCCAGCCACTTACAATGGTCATCCACATATTTTTAGATGAATCGCGGCGGTTTTTGCGCTATAGTATGTCTATGGGATAGCCGCAAGCAATCCTCGCTAAAGGCCTGTTTTGACCTATCCCCACCGTACACACGTAGCGTACAGTAAGGAGCCTGCATGTCAGAATTACAATTGATGCTTAAAGACTACCGCCTCACTACCGCAGAGATACTATATCACCTGCCTGATCATCCCGTTCTCCTGCAAGCCTATATATGGCAGGAACTCGACCTTGCCCCCAAATTTCCAGTGCTCAATAAATTCCTCGGATTCTGGGAAAAGGAACTCGACGGCAAGCTACATTCCGTGAAAATCACCAGCGCAAAACTAATCACCCCTGCAGAGTTCAAACTATGCAAGGGTGAGATCAGTATTCATTAGAATATAGAGAATTACAGGCCCGGCGACGCTTATGCGTCGGTATCGGCGTCTTCGTGCTCGGACACTTCATCCTGCTCATCAGCGGCAGGGCGGCGACCTTTACGATTATTCTCAGGCTTGCTCTTGATGAGCTTGCCCTTATCGCCATCCCAGGTGTACTGGTAAACAACGGTTTTGGTGCCGGTGGTAACAATATCGCCGTTAGCCAGCTGTAATACGTCAAAACCCTTCTGAAGCGAGTCCTGGATAAGTGAGGACGACTGGCGCAGATAGCGCGGATCGAGCATCATATTGGTGATTTCTGGTTCCCCCTCTGCTGATTTCTTGGCAGCAGCAGTAGCGATCCTTTTGGTATTGAGGTCGAGTTTTTTCATTGCAGGATCCTTGCGCTTATAGCGTTGCGTTAATATTACTTGTTAACCATTGCAAAAATACCAGCCGGAATATCAAACAACTACATATACCGCGTCGGTCATTCAGAAACACTTACTGTAGTAGTGAATTAAACCAGCCTTGTCAACTTCTATCAACAAAGAATTTACCTTTACCATACAGATTGTTAATTAGTTGCTCATTAACCTTTACCCTAGGCTTTTCCTGCCCTGGGGAAATATCCCCAAAAAAAGAAACCGCCGCCCTGGGAACGAATTCAGGACGGCGGCTAAAGTTAAGTAGAGGTTAATAATAGTTTATATCAGGGCCTCAAGTCTTACCTGATGATCTGGTCAAGGTCTTCCAGCAGCGAGTTGGCTGTCTGGATCACTTTGGTGTTCGCCGAGTAAGAACGCTGTGCCACGATCATGTCGGTCAGCTGGTTTGCAAGCTCCACGTTGGACGCTTCAAGCTGTGCCGATGCAATCGCACCTACGCCGCTGTCACCTGGCTCTTTCAGGTTTACTACACCTGAAGCAGAGGTCTGCGAGTAGGAGTTA